>CAJXPD010000331.1 GCA_913057785.1 uncultured Lewinella sp.
AAACGTATCAAGCTAGTGCTTTGTTTGTTGATCATTACTAAAGATACACAGCCTATGGCCGATTCTTTCTTTCTCTACCCATATTTTACCTTTCAGGTTTTTGCCTATTCCCCCATCAGCCGATACCAATCATTTCATCGCCTTCGGTGAGACTGCTATCGGCATATGCTATTTAAGCGCACTATCACCTCCCTTACTTTTGGCCGGAACTAGCAACAATAATCCTCCTCTGCAACAATACTCTACTATTCCTTTTGCATGGATACAATAATCCACGTTTCTGCAACAATAGCCCACGCAAGACTTCCATAAAGGGGCCAATTTTACAGGGTAAGTATTCTAAAACCCAGTGTAATACACCTCATCATGAACACCAATCTTTCCGTAGTCGACTACCCAGCTAAGGTTACCGCTAATCCTCTTACTGATCAGGTCAAGGCCGTTCCCCAATTGGCATGGAAAAACTGGGGCAATACTGTTTCCTGTCTTCCTGACTATTCCTTTTTTCCCACTTCTGGTAAAGATTTAGCCGAAATTGTACAGCTAGCTAGACAAACACGGCGTAAGCTTAGAGTGGTGGCGCAAGGTCATTCTTGGTCGGCTTTGGTTCCGACTAATGACATTTTGGTCTACATCAAGGACCTGGATAAAGTAGAGATGGACGTAACTGATCCTTCCAATCCATTGGTAGTGGTAGAGTCTGGTGCGACCATTAAGCAAGTCAATGATGTACTGGAAGGTCATGAATATGCCTTACCTTTTAATGTAGTCTTGGAGAGTGTAAGATTCGGCGGACTAATAGCTACAGGGAGTCATGGCTCGGGTTGGGAAAATGATACTTTGTCGGATCTTGTTAACTGGATCGAAATTGTAGATGCCCAAGGAGAAATTCGTCGTTTTGAGGAAGGAGTAACTAGTGAAGAAGTGATGAATGCTGCCCGTCTACACCTAGGGATGTTCGGAATTACCTGGAGAATGGGCTTGAAGGTAAAGAAATCCTGGAGAGTGAAAACCGTCGATGAGCGCCGGGATTTCGATGAGGTAATGCAAAACATGAAGGAAATAGTCCTAGGAAATGAAAGTGTGGACCTATTCTGGTGGCCTTTCTGTGAGCAAATGTGGGTGAAACGTTGGAATAAGACGGAAGCGTCAATAACGGCTAAACCCCGTAAAAGTTGGTGGGAGTATGCCAGTTCCTGGGTGACAGCCCATATTGGCAATGCTGTATGGAGATTATCTGGCCATATTCCACCCCTTACGCCTTTTTTAAGTCGTTTATGCTTTGCATTCACACCATCCAGGAGCAAGAAGGTGGTAGATATCGTAGAAGCCATCCATTACCGCCGTTGTATCGAGGTTAATAAATGTGGTTGTGTGGAAATAGCCTTCAAAATCGATCCCGATTTTGCCAATGTTAAACAAGCTATTCTCTGGGTCAAAGAAAAGGCAGAAGCTTATGCTCAAGAAGGGAAGTTTCCTTTCAATGTAACCATGAACCTACGGTTTGTAGCTAATAGCACTTGTTGGTTGTCTCCTGCTTATGGAGAAGGTCATACCTGCTATATCGAAATCCTAAGTCATACTCGCCAAGATCGTTGGGAAGCCTTTTCGGCGGAGGTAGCCCAGGAATGGTTGAAGCTAAAAGGTGCTAAACCACATTGGGCGAAGGAGTTCCAACATATCCCCGGTGTGATTGATCACATTAAAGAAGGATATGGAAATAATATCGCACGCTTCAATGCCATTAAGAAAGACTTAGGAATGGACCCAGAGGGAATGTTTATGAATCCTTTTCTTCAAGAGGTCTTTTAATAAGGCTGATACTTTCTGTGGTCCCCACCTGTGCAAATTACAATTCCCCAACAGTTAGATACCTCCCTAAAACTAAATCCCATGAAACAAGTCCTGTTTCTTTTATTGCTCTTCCTATGTGCTGGCCCCGTACTGGCGCATGAGGAAGAGAAAACGGCAGAAATCACCATTATGGTTCACAATATCAAATCCCTAGAAGGGCGTGTAAGAATAGCGGTGTATAACCGTGCGGACCATTTTAATAAAGAGCCGCTGTATGCCTTTGCCTTTCCAAAGACGACTCAGACTGGAGGTCAATTGCTTTGCCAGTTTAGATTGCCCGTCGGAGACTACGCTTTTTCCTTGTTGGATGACAAAAATGACGACAATGCTATGTCTTTCTCCACCATTGGAATACCGAAGGAAGGATTCGGCTTTTCTAATAATGCTAAGATTGGTTTCCTGCGAGGACCGAAATTTAAGCACTGTCAAGTTAAGGTGGCATCTGGGAAGGTGAACAGTTGGCGAATCAAAATGCGCTATATTTAGTGAGTAGATGCTTCCAATGAACCAGCCAGGGTATACTTTGCGCAAACGCTAGAGCAAAAAAGGTTTGGGTTCTGCGGTAGAGTTCCTTACTAGCCCAAAAAATCATATTTTCCATTCAAACCAACTAATGACTTTGTATGAAAATGATTGGGCGATTTATGATTGGGCTAGCTGCAACCGCTAACGCCTTGTTCTCTTGGTTCGATTTTCTTGGAACTAAACATTCTAGAAGCCATGACTGGCATGAGCATGCCCGTTTCCACAATTCGATGGAAATGCTTTTCTTTTCTTTAGCCGGGGGAGTCTGTCTATGGTTGGTCATTTCCCATTGGCGGGAGCCTTTGGTCCGACGTATCGTTATGATCTTGACAGCAGGGCAATGGATTTGTTTTATGATAGCAGAATTCATCATAGGGCCTGCTCTCGGAATTGATACCTTTCCTACTGTTGACAAAACCTTTGGCATTCATGATACCGCATTGATGGTAATGGGGACACTGCTTTTCATTTTTACCGGCTACTGGTTGGATAGAAGAGCTCAACTTAAGTAGTGCCAGTCATTTCCATTAGGCAATTTAAGTGCGCAGGATAAGGATGCTACCTTCTGTTCCTTGATTTCATCGAGATAGTTACTCCACTTGGATAGCCTTTACCGGGTTCATTCTTGAGGCGATAAAGGATTGCCAACTGAAAATTACTAAGGTAAGAAGGATCACCCCAATTCCGATGATCCCAAATAGCCATGGCGTTAATTCGATCCGATAATTGAAAGAGGATAGCCAACGCTTTAATAGATGCCAAGCTACTGGACAGGCTACTAAAGCACTGAAGGTTAATAATTGAAGATACCTGCCAGAAAGTAGACCTATCAAGTTTAAGGAGGAGGCTCCTAGCACTTTTCGGATTCCAATTTCTTTACTGCGCCTACGAATCGTTACTTGCATTAAAGCGAATAGTCCCAACCAGGCAATTAGTATACCAAACCAAGAGGAGAGGCTAATGATTTTGCCCCAACGTTTTTCCTCTATGTACTTGGCGGCCAAAGATTGGTCAACGAATTCAAATTCGAAGGGAGTATCGGGCGAGATGGATTGCCATTGATCCTCTAGGAATTGTAAAACCGGAGTAATATCTCCAGGACCAATTCTTATGAAAAGTTGATAAAGATTTGGCGGCCAAACGTAGGTAGAGAGGCCTGTAATACCAGAAGAGATAGCGGAGGGGTCAATCGCTAGGATGAGCGGTTCTACTTTTTGGTGCAGGGAGCTAAAGTGGAAATCTTCGACCACTCCAATAATTTCATGAGACTCAGAAAAATTGACACCGGGAATTTGTTTAGTTAATGGATCAGTCCAACCAAAGTACTTGACCAAAGCTTCATTGACTAAGATACCATTCTTCATTTGGGGAGGAAATGATTTCCCTTCAACTAGTCTTATGCCCATAGTGGCGAGGTAGTCAAGGTCCACTTGATTGAAATAGAGACTAACTTCGTTCCCATCCTCTTGCTTAAAGAATAATTCAGTCCATGGGTCGGCAATATTATTCATGCCGCTGGTAATGGAAAGAACTTGCTTATTTCTAAGCAGCTCCTCTTTGAGTCGTTCTACCTTCTGTCGCATCGTGACTTGGTCCGGTGAATCCCCTAAAGGCAACTCTAGGAGGCGCTCTTCTTCAAACCCTAAATCCTTCTCTTGGATATATTTCAACTGCTGTTGAACATGAAAGGCTCCAAGAATCAGTATGATGGATAGTGCAAACTGGAAAACCAATAGTCCTTCATTGAACCATTGCCTTTTGAAAGGCCCACTAAACTGCCTCTTCAATGACTGACTGGTTTGATGGCGAAGTAGTAATAGCCCTTGCCCAAATCCACTGATGATAGATAGCGTGAAGATCAAGGCTAATACTCCTGCAAGCTGGAGCCATCCAAGCTTGAATTGGATGTTAGCATCTACCAATTGACCGAAGTTGGGGCATAAACTATGAGCTATCAGAAGGGCTAACACACTAGCTACCCCTGTGATCAGGAAGGATTCCACCATCAATTGACGCTGGATTTGCTTAGTCCTAGCGCCCAATGTTTGCCGCAAACCCATTTCGGGCAAGCGACCCAGTGCTTGACTACTAGATAGTGTGATAAAATTGATCAAGGCTACCACTAATACGAGCAGGGCTATGGCTAGTAAAATATATAATTTCTGAGGGTTGGTATAGGGCGTGTTTCCCAAGACACGGGTGTCAAAATGGATTTTATCTAGCGCTTGCATTCCTATTTCTAAGTGATCCTCTGAAGTAGTGGTAGATTTAGCTACGGCAGTGGTCATAATAGTAGGAAGCTGGTGCACACTAGCATGATCTCGAATCTCGATGTAATTCTCAACAACTCCAAAATTAAAGGAGGTGAACATTTTTGGAGGAATAATAGCCCCATATTGCTCAAAGGGTAGGATGCAATCCAACTGAATGCTTGAGTTTTCCTTGAGTGGGTCGATCACCCCGGTCACGACAACCTGAATCAAGCTATCATTCAGGCTTATCTCAAGCGTTTCTTGCAGTGGGTCGGTATCTCCAAAGTATTTCTTGGCTAATTCCGTAGATAAAATGATAGCATTAGGATCATCGAGGGCGGAGTTTCGATCTCCGGCAAGCATTGGGAAGTCGAACATCCTCAGAAAGTCCGTATCACTAAAACTGATGGTTTCTCTACTGAGCATTTCGCCTTTTCGGATGATCCCGCTACTGCTGGCTAGGCGACTATACCGCTGAATTACCGGTATCTCCTCTGCTAAGACTTGGCCCAAAGGAACTGAGGTTACCGCGCTCGTATTGCCTCTTTGTCCAGTTTCTGTATTGATGGTGGTGTGATATAGCCGATAGATTCTGTCTCTCTTCGCGTGGAACTGGTCGTAAGCTGTTTCTTGCTGAATGAACAATAAAGTGAGAAAGATGAAGGCAATGGCCAGAGAGAGACCTAGAATATTGATCATGGAAAAGGATCTGTGCTTCAGCATTTGCCGCCAGGCTACTAAGAGGTGGTTACGGATGATCGCCGTGTTCATGATAGAATAGTTGAGGTGATTTCTAAATAGAATGGATGGGTGAAACAGTCGAAATACTTGTAGGGTAAATTTGCGTCTAGCTTTCTTCGGGCCTAAGGCGACGAAATCTTGATCAAAGGCTTCTAGGAGATCTCCGAGAATACCTTCCAAGAGTTCGGGAGGGCAGAACCACTCCAGGAATCGAATAGCCCATTGAGGAGGTGATAATTTTTTTCTTTTCATCCTTTACGCGTTGAACTTAGGTAGCAATTGCCAAAGTTTATGGCGTTGTTCTTGGATCTTCTGCAGTTGAGCAATTCCTGCACTGGTTATTTGAAAGTATCTTTTTCGTCTGCCCCCGCGCTGGCTCGTCGCTCCACGCATCTCAGATTTAACCAGCCCCTTATCCTCCAGTCGGTACAGCGTGATGTGAACAGCGCTTAGATTTACTTTGCGATCCAACTGCTGAGCTATGGTTTCGACAATGACATTCCCGTAGGCTTCTTCTTTCAATATTCCGACTACGGTCAGGATGAGTTCTTCAAATTCTCCTAAATAATCTTTGCTCATTTGTATATAGATTGTAAAACAAATATAAGGATTTCTATACAAAATGTAAAACAAATAAATTATGTACTTTTTAGACTGGCTTTTCAAAAACCTCCATACTTCTTCTGGAAACTGACGATAAGATTACTTATTACGATAATTTTGCAAGTGTAATTGCCGTTGTTGCTATACTATATAATTTAGCTTAACTTTTGTGTCTACTTTTGCGCTTCTGATCGCAGGAAATACGCTTTGAAAACAATCGACAAACATGCAACAGGCTAAGAAATTTGGAACTTTTGGTGGTGTTTTTACCCCTACTTTACTTACCATTCTGGGGGTAATCATGTATCTCCGCCTTGGATGGGTAGTAGGTAATGCGGGATTACTAGGGGCCTGGCTTGTCATTCTACTTTCCTTCGGTATTACCATCTGTACAGCGCTTTCGATGTCCTCCATCACGACCAACATTAGAATTGGTGCAGGGGGAGCATATGCCATTATATCCCAGGCTTTGGGACTGGAGGTAGGAGGGAGTTTGGGGATACCCAGATATTTGTCGCAAGGGCTGGCGGTAACCATGTACATCTTCGGTTTCCGGGAAGGCTGGCTTAGCATCTTTCCGGATCATCATGCCTTTTTGGTGGACTTGAGTGTATTTGTTATCCTCTTTGCTATTGCTTACATCAGTGCAGACCTGGCCATCAAGACCCAATATATCATCATGGGGATTATCATCCTCTCCTTGGTTTCTATAGTGCTGGCTGGCTATTATAACCCTATGACCTACTCTGCGGAGGAAGCTATTACTTGGGGTACTTTCGATGGAGTACGGGAGAAAAATGGATCGGAATTCTGGATCGTATTTGCGGTGTTTTTTCCCGCAGCTACAGGAATTATGGCTGGAGCTAACATGTCCGGCGAGCTCCAGGATCCTCGGAAAAGTATTCCGGTGGGGACCCTCTGGGCAATTGGGGTGAGTTTGGTGATCTATATGGGATTAGCCTTTTGGGTAGCAAGAGCGGCTACAGAGGACGAGTTGCTGAACAACTACAACGTCATGATTGACAAGTCCTTTTTCCCTCCCTTGGTTATCGCTGGGGTACTGGGGGCAACCTTCTCTTCGGCCTTGGCATCCATTATTGGCTCTTCGCGGATCTTATTCGCCATGGGAGAACACCGGGTATTACCGAAAGGAGAGTGGTTGGAATATCAGAATAAGTTAGGGCAGCCTCGTAATGCAATGATCGTGACAGGAATCATGATCTTCCTCACCATGTTGCTGAGAGATCTGAATGCAGTAGCTCCCCTGGTGACGATGTTTTTCTTAATCACCTATGCCATGTTGAACGTGGTGGTAATTATTGAGCAGCGTTTGGGGTTGATCAGTTTCCGCCCTTCATTCGCTGTACCTAGAATCATTCCTTGGATTGGATTGGTAGGTAGCGTACTGGCTATGTTTATCATAAATCCGACCATTTCTTTAGTATCCTGGTCGCTGGTCGTCTTTGTCTATGGCATCTTAAGTCGACGACATCTTGAGACTAAGTTTGAAGATGTTCGAAGTGGCTTGTTCACTTCCTTTTCGGAGTGGGCTGCCAAACATACGGCAGGCTCAGGGCACAAGCAAGAGCGAGCCTGGAAACCTAACCTATTGGTCCCCGTCTCGGATTCTTCCACTGTGCAAGGTTCCTTCTCTTTTATCAAAGATTTAGCTTATCCGCGAGGTTCCGCATTTCTAATGGGTATAGGAACCGGGGTTAGAGCGAAGCGGCTGAAGGATCGGCTGGGGATGATTTCTGATGCCTTTCGACGAGATGACGTTTTCTCCTCTACCAGCGTGATGAAAACAGAGCGTTTCGCTGACGGCGTGAATTACGGGAACCAAGCCTTGAATGGGGCCTTCTTCCGACCTAATATTGTGTTTCTCAATATGGTGGAAAAAAAGGCTGTAGTAGAAGACTATCCGGAGATTATAGAAGAAGCCAAACGGCTGGAAATTGGCGTTTTACTATATATGATACACCCCAGAGCTATGCTCGGACAAAAACAGAATATCAATCTATGGATTCGCAATCGTGGACCAGAGTGGGATATTAATGATGGTAGAAGAAACCCCAATCTTTCCATGCTGATTGCCTACAAATTGATGAAGAACTGGGGGGCCAACATTCGTCTTATTACAGTAATTGATAAGTCGGAGGAGATGCCCAAAGCCCAGGCTTTCCTTCGGCAACTCCTTGAATTGGCACGCTTGCCGATACATGAGACGATTGTAAAAGATGGAAACTTTAACGAGGAATTTGCTGATGCCCCAATGGCCGATCTAAACATCCTTGGGATCTCCCCAGGTAAACCTGTGGAAAGCTATAAGGAATTGGCCTTGAAGGTCAACACCTCTTGTCTTTTCGTTCTGGATTCTGGACACGAAAATGTCTTTGCTTAGGGATTTTTTAAGTTGGGTGTAAATATGTATTCTCTATGGAAAATATCTCATATTAGCATCTATGGGGAATAATTCTATGTCATGATCTATTTTTTCCGAATAAAAGTTAATTTCGGTGGGAATACCTTGATCGACAATATTGCTGCTAAGAGACTCCCTGGTAGCACCGTTGTTTGAAGCCTAAAAATGTAAAAACAAAATGAAGCAACGCAAGATCCTACTTACGGAAAATGAAATTCCTGAGAAATGGTACAACATTATCGCGGATATGCCCAACAAGCCGCTACCGCCATTGCATCCCGGTACAAAGGAACCGATCGGTCCGGAGGCCCTAGCGCCACTTTTCCCAATGGCCCTAATCGAACAAGAGGTTACGCCGGAAAAATGGGTCGATATACCTGAAGAGGTGCGGGATGTTTATAAGATGTGGAGGCCTACGCCCTTGTATCGGGCCTATAATCTTGAAAAAGCACTGGATACACCAGCTAAGATTTACTACAAATATGAAGGCGTAAGCCCGTCAGGGTCTCACAAACCTAACACTGCTGTTCCGCAAGCCTATTATAATATGAAGGAGGGGGTCAAGAAGATCACCACGGAGACCGGAGCTGGACAGTGGGGGAGTGCGTTAGCCTTTGCCTGCAATATGTTTGATATTGCTTGTGAAGTCTATATGGTAAAAATCTCTTATCATCATAAGCCCTATCGAAAGGTCATGATGAATACTTGGGGCGCTGATGTTTTTGCTTCTCCTACTGATCTAACGGAGGCTGGAAGAAAGATACTAGCGCAAGATCCAGATTCTCCTGGGTCGCTGGGTATCGCCATCTCTGAGGCGGTGGAACGGGCAGCCACCGATCCAGATACTAAGTATTCGCTGGGTAGTGTACTGAATCACGTTTTATTGCACCAAACTGTAGTCGGACAGGAAGCTCTGGTTCAGATGGAAAAAGCAGGTGATATGCCTGATATCGTGATTGCGCCTTTTGGAGGAGGGTCTAACTTTGCTGGACTATCTTTCCCATTCCTGCGCTTGAATTTAGAGGAAGGAAAGAATATTCGATGTATAGCCAGTGAGCCAGCCTCTTGTCCAAAGCTTACGAGAGGAATTTTCCGCTATGACTTTGGGGATACTGTTGGTATGACTCCACTTTTACCGATGTATACTTTGGGACACAACTTCGTACCTGCTCCGATTCACGCCGGCGGATTACGCTATCACGGAGCAGGAGTGATTGTGAGCCAATTGCTCAAAGACAATTTGATCGAAGCCATCGCGCATGATAATCTGGAAGTCTTTGAGGCTGGGGTAGAATTCGCCAAGCACGAAGGAATTATACCGGCTCCAGAAGCTACCCACGCCGTGGCGACCGTCTTTAAGGAGGCGCAGAAATGTAAAGAAGAAGGCGTTTCTCGCACTATCCTTTTTAATCTTTGCGGTCACGGTAATTTTGATATGAAGGCCTACGAAGATTACTTTGCTGGATCTTTGGTGCGTCATGAGTTAACTCAGGATGCGATTGAGGCTTCCTTGGCGGAACTGGATACGCCAATACCACAATAAGAAATATGATCTGGAGCAGCGAGCTATGGTCGTTGCTCCAGTTAATCTACCTAAACGTCATGCGTTTATCTCTATTTAAAAGACTAAGAGGCAATTCTCCATCAGGTTTCGGGTTAGAACTCTTATCGATCGTGATAGCGATTGTACTCGGTTTTATTGTAACGGAATGGCGCGAATCTAGGCAGGAGGCTAAAAAGTCTAAAGCGGCCTTATTGCGGATTGCTCAGGAGGTAGCGCTTAATAGTGATGCCATAGAGAACATGATGCCCTACTATGTGCAGATGCTCCATCAAATGGATACCCTTGGGCGAGACGCTCTGAACGTCGCCTCAGATCTTAAAGGATGGGAAGGGATTAATCCGATTGCTTTTCAAAGCAGTGCCTATCAATTGGCCATGCAAACCGGTTTACTCTCAAATATTGATTTTGATATGGCCACGGCTATATCTTTGTATTATGCGGCCTGCGATGATTATGGCAGTACATCGGGTTATGCCAGACAAAGTCTCTTGCTCGGACAATTAGAATCGGGGGATCAATACTATACTGTACTTGAGCTGTTTCGACAGCATTGTCAAGTCTTGCTGTATCTTACCGAACATCTCCAAGACGATTATTTGCCTGAGGTCCCTACCTCACCTGCTAGAGATTAAATTTCTTCTCTCTCTTTATGCCATGTGCCAAGGAAATCTCGAATTTTTTCCGTTTGTAGCAATTTCGTCCAGCTTTATCTATAAAATATTCAATTTCGATTAAATAAGTTCTTCTTGATGGACGTTATAGCAGAAGTACTACCAAAACTCTCCATTGGTAAGCTGGGAAGAAAGAAGGCGAGATAAGAACCAATACCTTTTTTACTTCGATTTCTACAGACGCCCATTACTTCTGCTCTCACAGTATCCCAAACATAATTTCAATTGAACTAGCGCCCCATACCAACGAAAAAGCTGCTATCGCTCAGGCGAAGCCCTGGCGATCTATTTGACTAATCACCCTGTAAATCATAGCTTAGCATGTCTTCAATCAAAAAGTTTTTTCTTTTCTGTTCTGGAATTGATCAAAGCATTCTTGAAAAATGCCCTTCTGATGAAAACAAATATGTAGGAATAGGTGCTACCGTTTTCTTTACAGGTGTTATGGCGCTTTTTTCAGGAGGCTATGCCCTGTACACGGTCTTTGACAGTTGGTTCTTTGCCTTGCTATTCGGCATCGTTTGGGGATTGATGATATTCAATCTGGATCGTTACATTGTAAGTAGTATGAAGAGTCACGGGAAATTTGGGCGAGACTTTATGATTGCCTTACCTCGTCTGGCATTGGCGCTGCTGCTGGCATTGGTTATTTCCAAGCCATTGGAACTAAAGATCTTTGATAAAGAAATTGAGGCAGAACTGATCGTGATGGAGCAAGAGGTGTTTAAAACACAGGAGGATAAGATTAAGGAACGCTATCAAGGACAAATAGAGGAAAAACAGGCGGCTATTGCTACCCTAAAAGATGAAATTGCAGTAAAAACGGCTCAAAGAGATACGTTGTCCTTAATGGCCTTACAAGAAGCAGATGGTACTGGTGGATCCAGAAATAGGAACCTCGGCCCCATCTATCGTGCGAAGAAATTAGATGCGGACAATGCCCAGGCGGAATTAGATGCATTGGTGGCTTCTTACACACCCAGAATCGAAACCCTAGAAGGTGAAGTAGCTGCTGCGGAAACGAGTATTAAGACCGATATCGAAAACCTAAAGCGGGACTCCTATGGAGGTTTGGCAGCGCGGATGGAAGCTTTACATCGCCTAGCTCAACGCAGTGATGCTATCTATTACGCCAGCATTTTCGTGGTCTTGTTGTTCATCGCTATCGAAACTGCTCCTGTCTTGGTAAAACTCATTTCTCACCGTAGTCCTTACGACTATCTATTGCATGAGCATGAGCACAAATTCAAAATGGCGAATTACGAGAATACATCGATCCTCTCCAACCAGATTGCCAGCAATGTGAAATACAATACGGAAGTAGGGACATATCAAGTGAATGCTAAAATTGCTGCTGAGAAGAAGCTTATTGATGCAGCTCTGGAACAAAGAGTCGAAACCCTAAAAGATCAACCGATCAATTGGGAAGATGTGTTCATGAAGAGACCGATTATTGAGTGATACCTATTGAAGGAACTCCTTTAGGTAAGTTACACTTGAGCCACTAAAATAAGGCAATAAGGCCTGTTTTAGTGGCTCAATCACTTTGGAGCATTCTGTCTAAGTACATCCCCAATAGTTATGC
>CAJXPD010000332.1 GCA_913057785.1 uncultured Lewinella sp.
ACAAAGCAGCCTGGGTAACCGAGGCTTTCAGAAAGATCAAGTCTGAATATCCGAGGTTAAAGATCTTCACCTGGTTTAATATCAATAAGGAATTAGATTGGCGAGTAAATTCTTCTCCAGCATCATTGAAAGCATTCCAAGAATCGCTGGCAGACCCTTATTTTATTTCAAGTCCGTACTAGCACTAAGATATCCGAAGTTTCCTCTAGGCATGGCCTAGATAAAACTTCGGATATCTATCTATTTTAGCTCAAGACCCCTACACCTTCGTATAGCGCCGCTCGTTGCTCCTTAATGGCAGGAGAAGTTAAATACTCATCGTAACTCATCAAGCGATCGATAATACCATTCGGAGTAATCTCAATAATACGATTTGCCACGGTCTGAACCATCTGATGGTCGTGCGTGGAGAAGATCATATTCCCCTTGAAATCCTTCATCGCATTGTTCAAAGCCGTGATAGATTCCAAGTCTAAGTGGTTGGTAGGTTCATCCAGCAACAAGAAGTTAGGATGCTTCAACATGATTTTACTCAACATGCATCGTACCTTCTCTCCTCCTGATAGAACGCTTGATTTCTTGTACACTTCTTCGCCAGAAAACAGCATCCTTCCTAAAAATCCGCGGATAAACTGCTCATCCTTCTCTTCTGAGTACTGACGAAGCCAATCCATAAGTTCTAAATCCTGCTCATTCGAAAAGAACTCACCATTTTCATTCGGCAGATAATCGAAGGTAATGGTTTGGCCAAATTCGATCTGTCCACTAGTGGGCTGAATTTTACCTCCCACGATATCATAAAAGGCAGTTAGGGCGGCGCTTTCACGACTTATCAAAGCTATCTTCTCGCCATGGTTCATGATGATATCCACATTGGAAAACAGACGCTCTCCCGTAGTGGTAGTATAGCTAAGATCCGTTAGGCGAAGAATTTGATCACCTGGATCTCTTTCCGGTTGGAAATTGATAAAGGGATATTTTCGACTGGAAGGCCGGATTTCTTCCAGGCTTAGCTTCTCTAAGGCTTTCTTCCGGCTGGTAGCTTGTCGTGATTTGGAGGCGTTGGCGCTAAAGCGTTGGATAAACTCCATCATTTCCTTACGCTTCTGCTCCATCTTCTTGTTCTTATTGGCAATCTGCTGCGCCATCAGTTGGCTAGATTCGTACCAGAACGTATAGTTACCCGTGAAAATGCGAATCCGGTTGAAATCAATATCCACCACATGCGTACATACCATATCCAGGAAGTAACGATCGTGAGATACTACGATCACCGTATTCTTGAAGTCTGCCAGGAAGTCTGCCAACCAAGTTACCGTCTCTGCATCCAGGTCGTTAGTGGGCTCATCCAGCAACAAGAGATCGGGGTTACCAAATAGCGCTTGCGCTAAAAGTACCTTCACCTTCTGCGAGCCATTCAGCTCTTTCATTTGCTTGTAGTGCAAATCCTCTTTGATGCCCATGTTGCTCAGCAGTTCGGCCGCATCACTTTCCGCATTCCAACCGCCCATCTCACCAAAAGTGTTTTCTAACTCCGCCGCGCGCAGTCCATCCGCATCGGTAGCATCCGGATCCATGTATATGGCATTCTTTTCCACCATGATGTCGTACATCTCCTTGTGCCCCATAATCACTGTATTCAACACCTCTTCCTCTTCGAACTCAAAGTGGTTCTGCTTCAATACAGCCATTCTATTACCAGGCTCAATACTAACACTGCCTCGATTGGGAGATAGCTCCCCAGATAATATTTTCAAGAAAGTCGACTTGCCTGCTCCATTGGCTCCAATCACCCCATAGCAATTGCCCAAGGTAAACTTGAGGTTTACCTCATCGAACAATACTCTTTTGCCATATTGCAAACCTATATTATCAACTGTGATCATTTACTGCTACTTTTTTGCTGCTTAAATAAGGACAAATCCTATGAATATCCCTTAAAAAGGCTGCAAAGGTACCGCTATTCTACCAGTATTGCAATGCAGAAAAAAACTTAAACATTATTTATCAATGGTTTCTAATACTATCCGCCTAGTTGCTCTGCGAATAGAGGAGTGTCAAAATCCGTAGTTTGCTAAAAAAATACGACCCGAATTCTGGTGCTAGCCAAAACTCGGGTCGTCAGAATTTAATTCAATGTGGTTGTATCAGTAAAAGCGCAAAGCTAAAATGTCATTTTATGGTGGCTTCATTTACCGACCAATCGATTACTCCTCTCTACTACTCTTGATAGAAGTACCAAAGGTCTGGCTCTTGCCATTTCGCTCGTAAATCCATTCTCCCTGCTCTGGGATTTCAAAGCCATACTTGCGAATCATCTTCAAGTACTTTTGGGCTTGTTGAGCTGGCAGTTCCTTGTCATTTACCCAAACGGAATTACCCTTCGCTCGAACTGCTATGTCATCTTCCTCATTTTTAATGAACCCATCTTTGATTAAGGCCGGGTAGAATTCCTTTTTGAAAGCATCCATAATTTCGCGGTGGGCATCCATTCGATCTCTATGAATATCCATTCGATCCCGGTGTAGATTCATGCGTTCTCGGTGTAAATCCATGCGGGTATGATGGATGCTCATCCGCAACCCATGCAGACTCATCCGGTCGCGGTGGTATTCCATGCGTTCTCGGTGCTCAGCCTGCTTGTCTTCAAACTTACGGATGCCATCTTCCATCTTACGAATCCGATCTTCCAAGCTTTTATTCAAAGTCTCTTCAGATACATTGATAGCCCGCTCGTGTTCATTGAGCTTCTCCTCGAAGCTACGCGATCCTTTTTGGAGCGCTAAGGAGTGGCGGAGCATATCATTCCCATATTCTTTCTTTAGCTGACCTAACCAGTCCTTATAGGCAAGCTTAATTTCCTCTCTACGATCATTCCATTGAGAAAGATACTGATCATTGACGGCGCCTTGCCATTCATCAATGGCTTCGGTATACCGATCAATAGTAGCACGTAGTTTTGAACGATCACCATCTTTTCCCTTTAGAGCCGAAGAGATTTCTTTGGATGCAGAAGAAAAATCTGGAGGAGTAGGTAAATCTGGAACCCGAGTCATTTTAGGTATCCTCGGAGGAACGGTATCCTGTTTGATTTTCTGGGCATAGGACGTTGCCAAGCCTACATTCGGAACAGCTACCTTGGCTGCCCCCTCTTCACTTGTGGAAACAACGGACTGAGGCGTGGGAGTGGCAAGGGTTTCTAGCGTCGAGCCGAACAGATCAGCTTCCTCAGCGACGATAAGATCAGCGGTATTTTTCTCACCAGTGGAAGGAAGAGCAGAGGCGGGCTCTTCAGCGCTAGAACTTAGAAGTGTCTCCTCCTCCAGTTCTGAGAGGTTGGCTGTCAACTCCTCTTCCTGTACCGTAGGACTTGTTTCGGAAGATTCGTTAATGGAGTCCTCGAACGAGCCGTCGAAGGCGGGTAAATTAGCCCAACTCATTACTGCCATTCCCAACAATAATAAGAGCGCAAGTCCAGCCTTAGTGGAAGTAGAGGTAGAGGGGTTAGGTGTTTGTAAACAGACCCGTTTAATACGGTCCATTAAATGCTGTTTCTTTCCTTGATAAGACATAGCTAATGTCAATTGCTGGCGTTGTTCCTCCATCAATAGCAAGGTTCTGGCGTAGAGCTGAGGATTGCCACAATTAGCAACGGCGATATCGTCGCAACATAGCTCTCGCTCTTCCAGGATGCGATTGGAGAGTAACCAAAACACCGGGTGATAGAATAATAGAATTTCAAGAATAGAAAGCATCAAATTAATTAGAAAGTCGTGGCGGCGAACGTGTGCTAGTTCATGCAATAGAATCGCTTCCAATTGCGCAGGACTCAGGTTGGCCAACATACCAAAGGGTAATAGAATTATTGGCTTGAGGTGCCCAACAACAAGTGGCACTTGCACCTTCATGGAAGCCATGATTTTCACCGGCTTACGAACTCCTAATTGGATGCTCAGCTGTTGCACCTGTTTCTCCCAAGTTTCGGGTACCGCTAGGGTCCCCACTTGGCGAAGTCTGTAAGTAAAGTAAAAACCACCTATCCAGCGAAGGCTGAAAAACAATACGCCTACTAACCAAAAATAAGCTAGTTGATCAGCATACATTTGCATAAATAATTCGGCACGCCACCATAGATCACTCCACCAGCTGGAGCCTCCCTCTAAGGTCAATACAGTTTCAAAAGAAGAGATGGGTTCCAACCCGCTAGTCGGCAGGGGCATTGGATGGGAACCAAATACTTCCATTGTCTTTTGATAGAAAGTCAAAGCCACCCAGCTAAATAGGCTTAGCAAGGCACCACTCAATAATAAATAGCGCAAATGCGAACTTGACCGCTTCCGCAAAAGTCTAAGACAGACTTGTAAGAGAAGGTAGATCAAGATTCCCTGCCAAAGAGAGTGTAGAATAGTCCACCCCAAAACTTCTGACAACTGGGGTAAGAATTCAGTCGGGTGCATATCTTATCTTTTGTTAGTCATCAGAATTTTCTTCCAGATTATCCAAGAAAGATCGAATCTCATTCAATTCCTTTCTCGATGTTTTTCGATTACCAAGCAACTGCATGACCAGCTTCATGGTGGAACCCTTGAAAGTCGTATCCACAATCTTACCCAGGACTTGTTTCACATTGTCCTCTTCACTAATGGTCGGTGTATAAATGTGACTCACGCCCTCCATCTCCCGCTGCAAGAACCCCTTCTCGTGCATCAATTGCATAAACTTCAGCGTGGTCGTATAACCTACCTTTTTGGCATCTTCCACCTCCAACAAGGCCTCGTGTACCTGCCGAACTGTTGCAGGCCCTAAACGCCACAGTACTTCCAAGATGGCTAACTCCCGCTGAGTGGGTTTAATCTTCTTTTCTCCCATACCCTACGATTTTTTTCGTATGGCAAAACTATACGATTTTTTTCGTAGGCGCAAGTCTTGCCTACGATTTTTTTCGTATAGTACTTTATCTATAAAATTTTGAGGGTGTATAAGTCCCTATATATTAGGGCTTTTTCCTACATTTGGATAAACCTGATTTTCAGGTAATATCTTCTTTAGTGTTTCGTTAAATCAGTGCTAAGTCTCCAACTTAATCATCGCCATTTAATTGTACTGTCTGTATGAAGCTGATCGAATCTAGTTTTTGAAGCTTCTAAGAACAATACTAATATAAACCTAAAACCCTATGGCCAAACTCTATGCTTTGCTCGTTGGTATCAATGAGTACCACCCCGAAACCAGTGTAAACCACCTCAAAGGTTGTGTCAATGATGTTAATGCCATGAGCGCGCTCTTGACCCAACAATACAAGAACCTAGAACCGGATATTCTTCCGCTGCTCAATAAGGATGCTACTAGAGAGAACCTACTCAAGTCTTTTGAAAGCCATCTTGGGAAAGCGGGTCCTGAAGATATCGCGCTGTTCTACTACAGCGGCCATGGCTCCTACGAGAACACCTCACCTGAATTCGAAACCTACGATTCCAAGAATCAAAATGAAACCTTGGTTTGCTATGATAGTCGATTACGTGGCCACTTCGATCTAGCCGACAAAGAGATGGCGGTCCTACTAGAGAGACTGGATCCAGAGGCTCAGAAAATTCTGATATTGGATAGTTGTCATTCCGGTTCGATTACTAGAAGCTCCGACAAGGAAGTCACTCGTCAAGAACCTGCCAGAGAGGGGTCGAATGGCATCTACCGGCGGCCGATTGACACCTATATGCTGCCAGGGGACAATTATTATTTAACACAAAAGGCAGAGGGAAAAGTCAAAGTTCCCACCTCTTCTCACATCGTGCTTTCCGCCTGTAGCAGGAATGAAAAAGCCTTGGAGCGAATTGACGAAAATACAGGGGAACGCAGAGGGTTGTTTTCTACCCAATTAGTGGAAATACTTCAGCGTGCTGACGGTCGAATTTCCTACAATGATCTATACCTACAGACTAGAGTTGCAGTAATCAAAGAGCGGAAGAGACAAACCCCAAGGTTAGATCCTCTTTTTGGATTTAATGCAAACCTGGGATTCCTTTCAAAATCTGCCATTAATACCAAGCAACATACCGTTGTATGGAACCAGGGGCTCAAACTCAAACTAGGCCAAGCTGATGGATTACTGCCCGTAGAAGCGGACGATATAGCAGAAATTAAGATTGTGCTATTTCCGCAAAATGAGGAAGGACATCCAGGGATTCCTGGGCAAATCACCAAAATCGGATTAGAAGAAAGTCAAATCTATGCGGAAGGAGTGACAGAAGGAGTCGAATACATGGCAGAGATTGTTGGTCTTCCAAAAGCTATGAAGATGTTGGTGGGTCTAGCTGCTCCTGAAGGTAAAATGGCCAGCCTAGAAGCGGCCATTGAAAAGAAAATCTCTCCACATATTCAATTCGTACCGGGAGAGGATGGGGTAGATTATGCTTTGGAATACACTGAACCAGATGGAATCACACTCCTACGAATCATTCATGTACCCTCAGGCATGATCGTTCAAGGAGCACAGAGTAATGATGAACTGGATAGATGTGTAGGCTCCATGATGCCCATATTAGAGCAAATTGAAAACTGGGAACGTTACAAATCTCTTGAAAAGAGAGCCACAAAAATTGATGAAAACAAAATCCAGATCAAACTGGAACTAGAGCAGTCCGAGGGGGGTATGCATACCCTTCCCAAAACGCAGACGGAAGTCACCGTAGATTTGGATCGAGCTTCAAACGGGATCGATTGGGAAACAGCTGATTTCCGACTAAGCATCAATAATGAGTCAAGACAGGATTTGTACGTATTACTTTTGGGCATGTCAAGCTCCTATGGCGTCTCCGCATATTTCAATGAATGGATAGATGGAAGATCCGGAGAAATTGAACTCTTAGATAACTACTTCGAGTTAAAATCCAACATGGATAAGGATGTCGATGTCCTAAAGCTATTTGTCAGCACCGAAGAGCTTAATCCTGGAAATTACACAGCTGATCCTTTAAAATTGGGTTTTATTGAACAGATTAAAAGGGGAATCGGAGCGGAAAGAGCCATTGGCGATAAAAGTGCCTCCAAAAAAGACGATTGGTTTACCAAAACCTTCACCATCACCGTATCCGGCAACCAACGAAATATTGGCAAGGAAGCTAGCAGCATCAATGGAATGACCTTCCAGGAAAACGATAAACTCAATGCCAAATTGAGTTTTGGAAGCATCCATACACACACGCGAAGCGCTGATCCCATTTATCGCTTACCAGGCGAATTGGAAGGTTCCGACTTTGAGATCATGAACTTCGCCCCGCCAAAGTCCGCAGATAAATGTGTGATCGAGTTACATGATATCCAAGGACAGGACCAACTCAAAGAACAGCCCCTACAGATTGAGCTGGACGAAAAAATGGAAGAGGGGGAAATGATCATTCCCGTTACCTTTGATGGTGAGTTTATATTGCCCTTTGGTGAGGTAAAGGAAACGGCGGATCACCGCCCGATGATCTCCATTGATAATCTGCCGGCTCAGGTGGATGATGGTAGACGTAGCGTTGGTCGTGCCTTGAAGTTTGTGCTACTCAAGACCGTTTTCAAGGATAGGTTCGATGTGTTCAAGCTAAGATGGGTGGATTATGGTGTGAAGAAGCGGAAGCGCAAGACCGATGGGCTCAAGGAGAAAGTCGCAAATGCGAATAAGATACTCCTACTGATACACGGTATCATCGGCGACACCAAATTCATGGCTGAGGAAGCGGAATTCGCTGTTACAGATAAGAACTTCGATCTCGTCCTTACCTACGACTACGAAAACTTAGACACCGACATCAATGTCATTGCGGAGAAGCTAGACAAAGATCTAAAGGATGTCGGATTGGGCAGTGGTCACGGTAAGCAATTGACCATCGTGGCCCATTCCATGGGTGGATTGGTGAGTCGTTATATGATTGAGGATCTGCGGGGGGATGATGGATCGGTAGAGAAGCTGATGATGTTCGGAACACCTAATGGGGGCTCCCGCTTTGGCTTAGCTCCAGGCTTGATCGAAGATCATGTACCAGAGAAGTACAAGGAGCTCGTCAAAGACAAGGCAAAGGAGTGGTTCAAATTCGCGGTAGGTCTTGCCTTAAACTTCCTGCCCGGATATGTAAAAACTATCCTAGAGTACGTAGCTAAACTGGCTAAGCTGGATGAGATTGATTCGCCGGAGATACTGAATACGCTGGCCATGATGAGTCCTGACGATGATTTCATCAAGGGCTTGATTGCCAATACTAAAGCTTCGAACACCACATACTACATCGTTGCAGGTGATATCACCAATTATCAGGCTAGTGGAGGTTGGTTTAAGCGCTTCGTAGAGAAGATCGAGGTGGGTATTGGTAAGGTGGTCTATTACAATATTCCCAATGACATCGCTGTCGGTGTGGAAGACATCCGAAAGGTAAATGGTGTCAATAAAGATACACATACTGCAGTGGTGCCTGGACACCATCTCAACTACTTCGAAAACCCGCCTAGTGTGGAGAAGTGGAAGGAGTGGTTGTAGGGTTGAAGCAAAAGTCAATAGCATTCGGTCGATGGTCCATGGTGAGCAGTCATCATGGACCATCTGCTTTTCATGACAGGCAGCTTATAAACTTCTACCATTATTCCTTGAGGTTCTTGGAAGTGGCGAGCGCGATCACGCGGCCATTTTCACCCACCGCATTGTAAAAGTGATACACTACACCCTCCCATTTGATCACCCAGGGTTTGTGGGCATAGGTCTTGTCATAGGGTTCAGACGGGGCAATAAGGTCCTCCCCCTCCCAATCTGTCCAATGAATCAAGTCGTAAGAGCATGCAAAGCGTTCAAAGGCTCCTGGTTTCCAAAAAGCGCCAAAATAAAATAGCACATACACATCATCAATCTTAGCGATTTGCGCGTCTCCACAGATCCCTTTGCGGCGGGTAATAATAGGATTTTCTCCATAGCGTTCCCAACTGATCATATCTTTTGAGACTGCCATTCCAATGCTCTCGTAGTTAGCCGTATCTCCTTTCGCGTTATAGTACATGACAAAAGGATAGCCCGTATGCATTTCTCTATCCCGAATGACCAAGCTCTTGTAAATGGTCTTGTCTTCAAACCAGCGAGCGCCCTGATCTGTCGGTGAAAGTATCGGATCTTTACTTGTCTTCCATTCCACTGCCTCCGTCAATGAAGACGAACTAGCCAAGCCGACCTTCAGTCGTCCCGCTTCATAGCCATCAACATTGCCTCCCAAGTACGTCATCCAATACTGATCATTAAAATTTTCCACGCCGTAAGTCCCTCCCCAATTGATATCCACCAAGGATACATAAGCAGCTTTTTGACTGGCATCCCAGGTTCCTTCTGTAAAGGATAAGATTCTACCCTTCGTTTTCCAATGCAATAGGTCATCACTTGTCGCCAACCAAGTCTCATAGCCATGACCATCGAATACAATGTAGGTCATGTACCAACTGTCATGCGTCCGAAACACCGTCGGTGAATCCACCATCTTGCTGGTGTCCGGATGTTGCAACACGATGCCGTTCTTGTAAGGAGTTTTTATTTCCTCGTAAATGCTTTCCATGATCTCATCTGGAACTGCTGTACGAAGCTGCTCACCAGTAAGGCCTTGGCAGGAGATTAAGCCGAGTAGGACAAAGCAAATGAAAAACGAGAAGGCTGCTTGGCCAATAGATAGGTGATGAAAAGTATTTTCTCTGAGCATTAGTAAACTCCCTTTATGCGCTGCATAGCTTCCTTAACATTACTTATACAGCTTTGATAAAACGAAAATTTATACATGCGAAATTCGAGTGCATTGGTTACTAAATAACGAAATTCTTCATTCTGCTTCAAGGCCTCTACATCCCGTGGTACATAACCAATGACTTGCTTCACCCCTAGCGCTATATCTCGCGGGTACGTAATCTGCAATGAATCCGAGAAAGCCAAGGTGTACTGTATACTGGTATCTTTATTGACACTGAAATGCTCTTGAAAGAAAGGAGATAGATAAGCATTTAGATCGGGATGCAAAGTGCTGCCTTTGGTTAATCTGGGGAAATCATGATTGTATACCAGCGTGATAAGATTACGTAAAGTGTCATCCTTGATCAAGTTTATCCCAAAGGTTTTTAGGTTTTCGTAACCAGTCGCATTTGCAAAAATGTACTCATCCCGAGTCATCCAATAGAAATCTAAGATTAAGGTATCGGAATAGGCTTTTTTCCCATCCAGAAAATTCATCACATTAAGATGGCTAATAAAGCCCGTTCTATGAATTAAGAAATCCCTCTCGAGATCCTCCAGATTATCTTCGAGTTCAAAATAAATCTGATTCATCACATCCCGCTCATTCTGGCTCCGATTTATCTGCTCCCCGTATTGAGTGAGGTAAAAGGCAATGATCACACCGATGATGATGATGGTGATTTCTATTAAGTATTTAACTATGAGCTTAGTAAAGTTCTTCATCAAGAGACAGTGAATGATAGGTTAAGATCGTTAATTAGAGATCCGGGGTGTCCTGTAACCCCTTATCTTTATAAAAAGCGTGCTCTCTCAAACAGCTTTACTTAAGATCGAAACATTCTGGGGTTAAGCCCAAAATAAGCTGCGATTTTTGAATTTGCCAAGGCGAATCGTTTGAAATCTACATAGCTGTTGCCCAGTAGAGCAAGCAAGTTGTTGCTACCATAGTGGATTTCTCGGGTATGGGAATCATTCTATATAATTCTACAAAATGAATAAGCTGTTTTACCTTTCAGCGCTTCTCCTAATTTCATCCATTGGGGTGGGGCAAATAGAAAGAGGGAATTTATTGATCAATGGTCACTGTCAGCTATCTCGAGTAGATTATGGACTCTCTGTAAGTCCTGCCTTTCACATTAGCCATGAGTTAGCTTATATGTTCACGGATCACCTGATGCTTGGTGGTGGTTTACATTTAGGCAATGAGCAAATATTCACCGGTATCCACAGCTTGGTTCGCTATTATTTTTCAGGTAAGGATACACGAAGCTGGCTTATTGGGAATAGGGTCTTCTGGGTTGATTATATGATTGGGACGGAGATTGACTTTGGTTATAGTAAATCCCTAAGCCCTTTCCTTGTGCTTGAAGTCCACGCTTTTTACCATCACCAAAGGCCATTAACTCGCGGAGCTCTCAGTAATCGTGTAGGGCTAGAAACCAAGTTGCAGTTGTTTATCAACAGGAAATGGTATACCCAGCAAAACAATTGGACCAATATACTTCAGCAAGGCGCTTGGATGATCGGTGGAACCAGTGGCAAGCTATTTTATGAACATGGCTCTGGGGAGTTTACGAGTCTTCAATTGCGACCAAATGTAGGGATAATGTGGACGGATCAATTCCTCATTGGCGGGCAGCTCAATGCGGTCTTCATGGGTTTGGGTGCTCGCGAAGCTAAAAGCAACAGCATTGGCATCATTCCCTTTGTGCGTCATTACTTTTCTCCAACTTCTCATCGCACGGTCGGGTTTCTAGAGGGAGGATTCGGAATTCAATATTTCTCTTGGCAGCCGCAACAGGAAACGCATGCTGAAACAATAGATGTGGCTTACTTTGGGAACTTGGGCTTTAATACGTTTATCTCCCCGGAAGTAGCCTTTGAACTGAAAGGAGGATATCAAAAACTAGGGAATCAAGAACAACGATGGGCAATAGAAATCGGTTTTCAATTCTTTCTCAAGGGAACCAAATGATAATGACTTTATTTCATTTGCAAAAGTGAAAGATACTTGCTAATTTTACTTCCGTAAATTAAATTTCATGCAAAGAATACATCTCGGAGAATTCGAAGAATTGATATTATTGGTTGTTGCGATTCTAAATGGCGAAGGCTATGGTGTATTGGTCATGGAAGAATTGGAGCGACAGACGGGACGCTCGGTCAACATCAGTGCAGTGCATGCGGCGCTCCGGCGTCTGGAATCCAAGAAGTTTATCAAATCTTCCTGGAGTGAAGCCACGGCCGAACGCGGTGGACGACGCAAGCGATTATTCCAGATTACACAGGAAGGTCAGGCAGCGATGCAGCAGGTGATGGATACTCGAGCAAAGCTATGGGGAATGGTACCCAAATTGGGACCTAACCTGTCCTTTTCCTAACTTAAGCTAATACGGATTTCTCTTCCTTTAGCGCTAAGCGTTCCCTCCGCAACCAGATTACATAGGCCGCTATCGCAACATCGAAACCTAGACATAC
>CAJXPD010000333.1 GCA_913057785.1 uncultured Lewinella sp.
GCTCCAAAGAATGAATCGCAACTTGCATTAATTATTGAGAGGGCTCCGATTTAGAGCCTCCCATGTACAGTGGCTGTACAGCTTGGGGAAGTCTTTTGTCAGTTGCCGATTAATCAAAACGTCCGAATCCTCATTCGGACGTCCTGCTACATCTAAGCGGACGAAGGGCGGATCAAAGTTTCAGAATTTTGATCCATCATTAAAATCTAAAAACAATATTCATGAAAAATTTAAATGTAAAGAGCGCATCTATCGCTGCTGGTATTGCCTACCTCCTTGGTGTTTCAGCCTTCCTGGCATCCTTCTTCGTCCCCGTGATGTCAAACCCTGAAGCACAAGCCAATTTGGTACTAGGTATTGCCATCATACCAGCCGCCATGCTAGGAGCCCGGTTTTATTACCGAAGAAAGCATGAAACCAATGGCTTTATTCTAGGTGCTTTCATGTTTCTGGTGGTCATAGCCCTTGACGCGATGATCACAGTCCCCCTCTTCGTCATTCCAGCTGGTGGAAGTCACCTTGAATTCTTTACTGATCCTGGCTTCTGGATTATTGGCTTGGAGTATATCCTCGCGGTGGCCTTTTATTGGAGAATGCAAAAGGCTACTAGAAATAAAACCGCTACTCACAGCCTGACTAGCCACCCCAGTACTCATTAAGCCCTTCCACCCACTTACTTCCAAAACCAGCAAACTCAAAAATTAAGGAGAAATGAATAAGTTAGTTATCGTCACACATCCCGACATCGACAATTCTTTGGTCAATAGGACTTGGGTTAAAGCCCTGAAGCAACACCCTAATCAGTATACGATACATTCCTTGTATGCTACCTATCCTGATCTAAACTATAACATTCAGGCAGAGCAAGCCTTACTATCGAGGCATAAAGAGATTATCTTTCAGTTTCCCATACACTGGTTTAGCACCCCCTTCGCCCTGAAGAAGTACATCGATGATGTATTTACCTACGGTTGGGCATTCGGCCCCGGTGGAGAAATGTTGAAAGGAAAGAAAATTGGTTTCGCCATATCTACCGGTGGATCCCAAGAATCGTACGAATCCTCATCGGGTATCTCAGTAGCTAGCTTGTTGAACGATTTCCAATTGAGTTTTCAATATTGTGGGTGCACTATTACGCAACTACACATCCAGTACGGTGCCATGGGAGCGCTTTCAGCAGAGGACTTACAGCAAAACGCCCAAGCTTACATAGATACTTTTTCATCTTGAGTGAAAAGATTCCCAGCCCATCATACCCTCATCCTAGACTTGGATTTTCTCCAAGTTTAGGATGATTCAACCCTTACCTAATGAATTATCTAAAGATAGCCCTCATCCTTGCCAGCAGTCTATTGTTGGCCTTTTTCTCTCTGCTGTTAGTAGCACAGAATCCAGAACAGGTGATGTTCGACAAAACGATCGAGAAGCTTATGAATGAAAGTAACTTGAGTACCCCAGCGGAAGTCATAGATGCCCTGCCGGAACTGAAAGCAGTCAAGCATAAAATGGATAGCGCCAGATATTTGATTACAATGATCAATTGCAAAATTCAAGGTCCGAACACAGCCATTTCAGAGAGGGAAAGCCTTAATATACAAACGCAAATAGGGATAATTCGCCAACTGAGAAAGGAATCAAGAGCGGAATTAGAACGATTAGTTATAACTCATCACGCTATAGCATTAAAGTCAATTATTCCAGCGGTAAGCCACTAGGCAAACTTTCTGGAGTGGATTGATCAAAATTGGGATCGTTCAGCGCCTCTAGAAAGGCAATAATTGCATTGGCTCGTACTCTATTGAAGGGATTTAGTTTAAGTGCTTTGAATTCCGGTGCGAGATCTTTATTGGATACTTCTGTATGCTTGCTTCTCTTTCTCTCATAGAAGCGCATCACTTCTTGCAGGGATGATAGGCTACCATTATGCATATAGGGAGCTGTATAAGCAAGGTTCCGCAAAGTAGTAGTTCGGAAAGCATAAGTTCCATCCCCGGTATCGAAATCCTCGAGACCGGGATGCTCATCCACCCCAAGCACGTGGAGCTTATAGTCGCTAAACATGGGCCCGGAATGGCAATTATTACAGCCGGTGGACATAAATGCCTCCATCCCTCTAATCTGCTTTTCGGTCATGGCATCAAGATCTCCACGCATATAGCGGTCGAAAGGAGCGTTGGGGGTAATCAAAGTGCGTTCATAGGTCGCAATCGCTTTGGTGATCTTATCAATAGAAGCCGTGGAGTCAGAAAATGCACGGGAGAACAACACACGGTAGGCTTTGATGCTTGTAACTTTTTGCTCTAGTTGTTTGATGTAAACTTCCGCAGACAAAGCTGAGCCTTTCATTTCATCTGGACTTAGCAATGGCTCCAGGCATTGCTGCTCCAAAGAAAGAGCCCGATTATCATAAAACTGCGGGCTATTCCTTGGATCTAAATTACCTTGTAAATCAACACCATTAAAGGCTGCGTTTAATACAGTCGGGGCATTTCTCTTGGTTTTTACTCCTTCCGAGAATCCATTTGATCTATCGAGTCCATCGGCAAATCCTTTAGTTGGCGAGTGACAAGAAGCACATGAAATCTTGTTGTTAGCTGAAAGTATCGGATCAAAGAAAAGTTGCTTACCTAATTCTATCTTTTCTCTAGTTACAGGGTTATCAGCGGGGGCGGGGGCGACGGTTGGTAAGGCTCCTATGTTGAATTGTCCTGGCAAGTCGCTGCCTGCCTTATTGATGCTTGCAAATAGGACGAGCAGTACTGATATGATCAATATCTTTTTCATTGGTCCTAAATTTTAGAATGGAATGAGTAATCGAAAGGTTTAACTGTTGAGCCTAAAGGGATCCTATCGAGACGATTGGGAAGGGGTGATGAAAGCTGCTCCTATCTCGGAGCAGCCTTGAGGTCTTACTATGGCTTACTCTGCCAGAAGGTATCCAACCTTAAATAGACTGAGGTATCTCCTGATGCCAGACTCCCGATGCCACCGTTTTTTCCACGTATTCCTCGAAAGAAACGGGCTTCCGATTCAGTACTTTTTCGACATCATCTGAGATCGTTTGATTTTCAGAATGTCCTAACACTTCGGTAAACAGGTAACTCAATAGCCAAATGACGGGTCCTGGGAGTCCTGCTGCTTCCAATCCAGTCTTGAATTCTTCCATTGTAATGGGCTGATACTGGATCTTCCTTCCTAGCTTATCGCTGATGATTTCGGCAACTTCCGCAAAAGTCAATTTCTTTGGACCAGTCACTGTAAGCGTTTTACCATTGAAGGAGTCATCCAACAATACTTCTGTAACCATATCAGCAATGTCGCGTGTATCGGTATAAGGAATGCGTGCTTCTGGCATGGGCAAGGCCAGCTGACCGGCCAGTATATAGTCGGTAAAGGCTCCTTCGCTGAAATTTTGGTTAAACCAAGATGCTCTCACTAGGGTGTAGTTAAGCCCAGAATTTGCGACAATTTCTTCACAAGCTTCGGCTTCAGTTTCGCCTTTGCCAGAGAGTAGGACTACCTTCTTTAAACCTTCACTTACCGCGGCTTCAGTAAGCGCTTGAATGGCTTCTCTAGCACCTGGAACCGCAAGATCAGGATAGTACACAATGTATGCTCGGTCCATGCCCTTTAGTGCTTCCGCATAGGTAGACGGCTTATCCCAATCAAAACTCGGGGAATGTCCTCGAGATCCAATTCTTACATTATGTCCAAGTTGAGTCAAGTTTTCAACGACTAGTCGACCTGTTTTGCCAGTTCCTCCAATTACTAAGATGTTCTGTTTCATTTTACGTTCGTTTTAGTTGTTAACTAATTACGAGTGTAAAATTACAGGGGTGGAGTACCCCTTACTTGACATCTCACGCCAATGATTTGACACTTTAAGCCAAGATATGTTGAAGGCCTAGATTTCTATGAATTCGAAGGGAGTTTGCTTCCGGTTATGGGTTGGCTACCTACTAAAAACAGAGCATTAACCAAAGGCTAAGTCACCTCTCCTACCTTTACTATCTCACCCTTTTGAAAAGACCGAGTGCAGGCCTCTGCTACAATCGTAGCTTGCCGCGCATCGGCTAAGCTTAGCGCTGGTTGCCGCCCTTCCTGGATACAAGCCAGAAAATCCTCGGCAATTCTGAGGAAAGCCTCCTCAAACCGATCCCAAAAGGTCTCCACACATTCTTGCCGGGCACCGTGTTGATCATACAGTTCAACTCTATTGATAGTTGCCGGCCGACCAATTCGAAGCGTTCCCAGCGTTCCTACAATCTCGGTGTAGGTATCATGTCCTACCATAGCAGTACGTCCTGCATTGAGTACTGCCATGGCCCCATTGTCAAAGCGGCAGGTACTCATGACGTGATCTGCATCTCCAGCTTCCGCAAAGGCTGGATACTTATACGCTCCGCCAATCGACCAGACGGATTCTACCTCTGCTCCCAGAAACCATCTTGCCAGGTCAATATCGTGCACATTGTAATCGTGAAATATCCCCCCACTATTTTTCACATACTGAATCTGCCATTCAGCAACCGTATCTTTGTCGATGGTTTGGGAACGAACCAGATAGGGCTTGCCTATTGCTCCTTCATCTACTTTCTGCTTAGCATAACGATAGCTAGGATCAAAACGTCTCACAAAGCCAACCACAGCGAGCTGATCTGGATATTGAGCAGCGATGGCTTCTACCTGTTTACATGCTTCTACAGAGCTTGAAAGTGGCTTTTCGCTGTACACGTGCAGTCCAGCTTCTAAGGCCTTGACGATGTGCTCTGCATGCTTATTGGTCGAACTAATCACAAAGACCGCTTCCAGGTCCTGTAGCTGAAGCATTTCGTCAAAATCCTCAAACAGATGCGGTATCTCCAATTCCGTCCTGGCAAACTCCAATTCCTCCCCACTGATACTGCATGCTGCTATCAAATCAGCTGAAGGAATACGATAAATTAGATTCTTCGCATATTCTTTTCCTAGGCGACCTAGGCCCACGATGCCTACTTTGATTTTCTCCATAACTGGCTTTATTTTATAGTGGAAGCTTGTCCAACGGCTCCTAAGTATTCGAATTTTTCAAGTACCAGCTGCTTGCATTCCTCCATATATACCTGGCCTGGAAGCAAGGGCGCGAACAGGTCCGGTGAATCTCGAAAGAACTCCCGGTTTACGCGGGTCCAGAGCAGGCGTAGATCCGTGGCGATATTAACCTTGCACACCCCATACCGAATCGCACGCTTCACCTCTGCTGGATCCACACCCTTTGCAGAGGCCTTCAACTCACCTCCTGCTGCGTTGATCCGTTCTATCTCGGCGTAATTCACTGCCGATCCCCCATGCAACACCAGCGGAAACTCAGGTAGGCGGTTTTGTATTTCCTCCAAAATATGGAACTGAATCCCCTGCCCTCCCGAAAATTTGTATGCTCCATGACTAGTGCCCACAGCAATCGCCAAACTATCACAATTCGTGGCTTTCACAAAGGCCTCCACCTCGTCTGGGTTGGTGTAAAAGGCATGTTCCTCATCTACAGAAAGATCATCTTCTACCCCGGCCAATACCCCTAACTCTGCTTCTACACTGATTCCTTTACTATGGGCCTTTTCCACCACCTTCCTGGTCCTCGATACATTTTGAGCAAAATCATCATGGGAAGCATCGATCATAACGGAGGTATACTCCTCCCCTGCTAAGGCGTGATCAATATGTTCCTCATTGCCATGATCCAAGTGCACTGCAAACACAGTCTTGGGATACTTTCTCTCAGCCGCCCTTATCATCGACACCAACATATCTGGAGTAGCGTAATTCCGGGCAGCTGGAGTTGTCTGCACAATGAATGGAGCTTGCGCAGCTTCTGCTGCTGCGAAAAGGCCAAGAACTTGCTCCATAAATTCGACATTAACTGCGGCAACAGCATAGCGGCCGTAGCAGTGTTCAAACAGACGTTTAGCGGTAAGCTTCATATATCAATGATTAGTATAGATCTACTATACTAGACTATTCCTGGTATTTGAGGAAAAAATCGGATGGGTAATTCTTATGCAAACGCTTGCAAAAGTCTCGGGCTAGAAATTGACCATCTAATTTAAAGTAACACCTTCCAAATCATATGATGCTCTCCAGGGCCCCAATGGTCCAGGAGGGTTTTACTGGCTGGTCCAAATTGCTTTTCCCAGAATGGCTGTGAAAGCCCGTACCCACAGTCTAAGTACATTTCACCCCAACCCCTCCCCTGCAGTTGCTTGACAAGTTCTCTCAATAAGGTGACGCAAATTCCCTGACGCTTATACCAAGGATGGACATAGGCACTTTTCAATTCCACATGCTCCTCCGAAGAAATGGCCATGTACTTTCTGATCAACTCATTTGGTGCCCCATACCCCATACATCCCACCAGCACATCCCCTCGCATGGCTAGCAGATGAAAGTGCTTTTCACCATCAGATTGTACATCCTCCAGTAAATCCTGATATTTAGACTGAATTGCTTTAAACAGCTCAGTCTCTGCATTAACAATCCCATTGATCTTAAAGGAATGTCTCATGGTCATTTCCAGAAAACTCCGCAACATCAGTAGATCCTTTCTCCTAGGCCGGCGAATAATCAAATCCATAGCTCAGTCTCGTTTCGGAACAAAGGCCTTTCGGGTCATGAGCAATGGTAAACCGATGAGTACCAATGCGACTACATTGATCAGGATGATATTGTGAAGGGCGCCATAGTACCAAGAGATAGCACTGTCAATCAAGAACCAAGAGAGCAAGCCCGTGCCCATGGCCCAAAAGGCCCAAGTTTCTTTCCGTTTGTAAGCATATTCGGAAATAAAGATCATGAGTAGATGAAATCCAACTATTGTCCCCCCGATGACCCCAAACAACCAGTTCTTAAGTGCTAATACTTCTGGAGATAATTGCTGACCTTGGAAAAAGACAGCTATGGTGTACTCGTTGTGGACTTTAAAGACCATAGAGTTCCCCGCAAAGGCTACCAAGACACCAACTAGAATGGTCATGACATTGGCCCAGGTCAACCATTTTTGCCAAAAAAGGAATCGCTCTTCTTTCATAATAGCACAAGTTTTCAAGCAGTTACGAAACCAAAGATTTGATATTGCATTTTTATTGTAGTCAATTTGATTGCCTTCGTCTACCAGCCCTGATCTTCCTGAAAATTCTATTTCCTTCGAGAAGACCCTTATTAGGTACACATTATAAGCATTCTGCAGTTGCTTGGGGCTTCAGCATGCTCAAAATTTAACTTGCATCCTACCACTAGGTATTCGTAACTTTATTGCATGCCACTACAACTAGGAAATCTACACTTCTATCTTGGCCCAAAAGCGGCAGGCGCACCAGATGATCTAGAAGCTCCCATCATTGAAGCGATTGACAATGCTACAAGTACGGTATATTTAGCCACGCAGCAATTGGAATGTTTAGGTATTATCAATGCGTTGATTACAGCTCGAAAGCGAGGAATCCGAGTCAGAGCCATACTGGAGCGCGACTACCTCTTATCTAGATCTCCTCGCAAAGAACCTTGGGAACAAGGCGGATCTAATGAGGACAATCGACAAGCATTGATTGCCCTATTTCGGGCTAAGGTAGATATCCGAATCGATCGATCATCAAGAACCTTGCACAATAACTTCCTCGTTATAGATCATCGAAAGAAAGGATTGGGGACCGTCATTACGACTTCCGCCAATCTAACGCCAAGAGGGGTGGGATTACACTATAATCATCTACTCATAATCAAGGATGACAAGGTTGCCAAGGACTTCTATCAGGAGTTTGATGCGATCTGGGAAGATGATCCTCGATTTAGTCATGGCGATACACCCGTTGAAATCATGGTGAACGAAATTCGGGTCAAACCGATCTTCGCCCCTAATCATGCCCCAGAAATGGAGTTGATGAAACAAATAGCTAAAGCCAAGGAACGGATTGATTTTGCTATCTATTCTTTTTCAAAAAGCTCAGGCGTGGATGACGCCATGAAGTTGGCTAGCCGTGCAGGTACTAGCATCCGCGGGATTTTCGATAAAAACCAGGCCAACCAGCGTTGGGCTGCAAAGTATGAACTGGAAGCAGAGGGCATTGAAGTATTTTCCTCTACTGGTAAAAACTGGCGAGGTAAAGTTCATCACAAATTGGTAGTCATTGATAATTCAATAGTCATTGCAGGCACCTTCAATTTTAGCCAAGCCGCCAACTTCAATGAAGAAGTGCTTGTCGTACTGGGCGACCTGGAAGCAGAAAGCGATAGTACGATCAACCAACAAGCTGAATTAGTCGCTTTTGCCCGCGCAGAGATAGATCGTTTAATTTTGGAGGCCTAGCCCCCCTACCCTACTTAAATTTTTAACATGGAACCAAACAAACTACACAAAAAGCTGAGACTACTTGATAAAAGTAACATTTGTGTGCTGGAGGCCCCTTCTTCCTTTCTTTCGGCAATAACTGACTTGCCTTTCCACTCTGAAGCCCAGGGAACACCAGATGCAGTTATGATTTTCGCCCCAGATATGAGTCATTTGCAGCGATTACTGCGCATTTCTTCCCAATTGGGTCCGAAGGACGTACTCTTCTGGGCTTGCTACCCAAAGCTGTCTTCCGCTTTAAAAAGCGACATAAGTCGAGATGGAATCTTCCACACCGCACAGGAATTCGGACTACGGCCAGTGACACAGGTAGCCATTGATGATACCTGGTCCGCGATGCGGCTTCGACCTCATGACCGAGTTGGTAAGTAAAGTCTAATCAATACGGATTTTACAGTACTTCTTTTGGTTGGCCCTGAAATCCACCGCTTCCACTACATACTGTCCTTTTCTAAAGCCTTTAATATCAATCTCTGAGCGTATCTGACCTGTTGGATAGTTGTCGATCAACTCTTCGTCACGGTATAGTCGAATGAGTTTAGATTCGTCTGCTTTGATCACCAGTTGCTTGCGGCCATCCATTGGGAATACTACTTCGGATAAATCGGAAGTCTCAAAATCATGGCTAAATAGATCATATCCTATGATGGTGATTGGGAAGCGCAATGTTTTTCCTGAATCATCTTTCAGTTCAAGGTATTCTTCCTTAATATCAGCGGGAACTTTGATTGCTAGGGACAGCACACTATCTCGTTCTGGTTTAAAGGTCTTTTGGTTTACGATCATCAACTGGCTAGAGGAACTACTGAGCGTAAGAGGGAAGTCGCCTGTTCCTTTGATGTGGATGGGTATATCCACCTGTACCGTCTCCCCTATTCTTCCCTCAACGATTTGATTGCGATCAAAGAACATCAATCTGCCCAGAGCTATGTATTTGATTGGAGTAGACCGATTCAACTCTTCTTCGATCATCCAGACTAATCGCCCAGGCTCATCATATTCATAGGTAAAACGTACTACCTTATCTGGGCCTGAGATAGTCCGTTCCTGCAATTTCCCATCTATGCTGTACATTCTTGTGCTATCCAGAGTGGGTAAGCGATCCTTCTCAGGAAAAAGAACAGCTTGTTGATTTTGCATGCCATCCAACTTCACTCCTCGCATGAAAGCCTGTTCTCTAGTGAGGTGTCCCTTCTTTTTGGAATAAAATCCAATACTTCTAATCTCTCCTCCTGGGTAGTAGGTGGTAATCTTAAGGTGTTCCACTCCATCATCATCTTGATAGCTCATCGTATCCAATTGAGCCTGGCCTGACAGGGTAAAGGAAAAGACAAACAAAGGGAGGTAAAGCAATAGTTTTTTCATGATGAGTTTATTGGATAGATGATAATTATGCCGAATGAGACGTGCGACAGCTCCACAAATACAAATCGTCCGAAATGATCTATACAATTTATCGACTTTTGGGGCAAGCTTCAAGTTGTGGTAGGATTCGAGCATTTTGTGATACAGGGATATCAGGGATTGTACTATTTTAGCCCAGCTTAGGCCTAGCTAAGAAATTGCCAGGCTAATGGTAGATACAATCATAAAACAAAACCAACTTATCATGTCGACAAGTGACAAAGCTGTTGTTGTACCAAAGGAACTGCTTTTACCTTTTGTTCTCATCACCAGTCTATTCGCTCTCTGGGGCTTTGCTAACGATATTACCAATCCAATGGTTTCTGCCTTTAAGAAGGTGCTGGAACTCAATAATACTCAGGCCTCTTGGGTTCAAATGGCCTTTTACGGCGGTTACTTCACCATGGCACTGCCAGCAGCTATTTTTGCCAAGCGGTATTCCTACAAAAAAGGGATCTTATTGGGGCTCGCATTATATGCTACAGGAGCCTTACTCTTCTACCCTGCTGCGGCCTATGAGGAATTCATCTTCTTTCTGCTAGCTTTATACATTCTTACATTTGGTCTAGCTTTCCTAGAAACCACGGCGAATCCTTTCATTCTCTCCATGGGTCCTGAGGAGACCGCCACCCAACGACTAAACCTGGCTCAAGCGTTCAATCCCATCGGAGCGCTGGCAGGTTTGTTTGCTGCACAGACATTTATCTTAGGATCCTTGCAATCAGACGATCTGGATGCCGCAGGTAATCCCATATATGACTCCCTCACCGCCTCAGCCAAAGCAGCTGTTAGAACAGGGGATCTCATGGTGATCCGGAATCCTTATGTTATACTAGGGCTCGTTGTGATCGGCATCTTAGTGGTGATTGCTTTAGTAAACATGCCGGAAAAAGAGGAAAAGGATCTCGGCGGGAGCGTGGGGACAGCTATCGCTCGAATTTTCAAAGGGGCTAAATTCAGAGAAGGGGTGCTAGCCCAGATGTTTTATGTAGGGGCACAAATTATGTGTTGGACCTATATCTATCAATATGCAGAGTCTATCGGTATCGATAACCGCTCTGCCGTCCCTTATGCCATGACCGCTTTGGGTGTATTTCTCGTTGGTCGATGGATCTGTACTTCGCGACTTCGGTACTACAGCGGAGGTAAATTGCTTCTAATCTTCTCTGTCTTAGCAGCTGTATTCACCTTAGGGGCGATCTTCATCCAGGGAATGACGGGATTATACAGCCTAGTGATGATCTCTTTCTGTATGTCACTCATGTTTCCGACCATCTATGGCTTGGCCCTGGAAGATTTGGGTGATGACGCCAAGTATGGTGCTGCATTCTTAGTTATGGCCATTGTCGGTGGAGCAATTATGCCTTTAGCACAGGGTGTACTCCTCGATATAGGTGGCAGTGGCTATACGGATACACTTATATTAGGTGTGCCAGAAGTTAATTTCTCTTTTGTTCTACCGCTATTCTGTTTTGTGATGGTGGGACTTTACGGATATCGAGTGAATAAGATGAATACCGAATCCTAATAAATTGTCACTCCCGATTAGTACTAATAGAAGGAATATTTCTTCAGTAACAAGAACTCAAGTAGCGCCCTTTCAATCTGATTTTGAAAGGGCGCTATTGTATTTTTGCTTCTCCCCTACCCTATTCTTCTCCTGATCCTCACGAATCACCCGTTCTTTTTATTGATGACTATATCCGTAGCTGAATAAGATATCCGATACTAGTGCTCATAAAAACCGAGTTGTCTTGTTCCCTCTGATACTGCCATGATCTTCTATAGGTGAATACACTGTCAGAAATGTCAGCTTGTATTACATAGATATGGTAGCCTATTTTCTCGTCTACTGAAGTTGTTTCCTGTTAATTGAAGGATTCATCTATTCTCCCTTCTACCGCAAACAAAAACATCATGCATTAAATGGACTACGTTTGTCCAAGTCTAGAACTATAAATCCTCTATGCGTAGAATACCGAAAAATCAAAAAAGGCTGCTCTTCATTTCTTGCTTTAGAAAATTGGGAAGCTTCTTTTTTACGTGAAATTGTATAAAAAGACTTTTCGATTTATCTGTTAATATTCCATTTTTTGAATCTGAAGGAAGATTTCAGAAATAGATTCAAAAAGTAAGAAAAAACATAAAAACAAGAATTTTAAAATTTGAGCTCTAGAGGCGATCCCGGATCCAATCGACAAATTCTACCTGCCGGGACAAAAATGAGCTCAGAACGGCTTAAAATCCCCTCAAAATGACTTTCCTGGTCAAGTTTTAATCCTCCAGAAGCGAAACCGGAGACTCTTCTTTTATTTAACCTATTTCACCTAGGTGAAATAGGTTAA
>CAJXPD010000334.1 GCA_913057785.1 uncultured Lewinella sp.
AAGCCACCTGTAGACTTCGCAGCTCCTGGTACTAGCATCTACTCTACTTACAAGAACGGTGGATACGGATACATGACCGGAACTTCTATGGCAGCTCCTAATTTCTCTGGTGCACTTCTGTGCGGAACCAAGAACAAGAAGGGCTACTACTACTACCGAGTTAATCCTACTAGCCACAACTTGTATGTAATTCGTGCGAAAAACTAAAGAAGAAGGATAGATCTACAAGCTCCTTAGAGTTTGTAAATCATAAAAACTAAATCTAATTAGGACGGCTTCAGATCAAGTGATCTGGAGCTGTCCTTTTAAAATAAAAGCCATAATATCTTTCTTTTTCCGGAAAAGATATTAGTTTTACATTGCTACTCAACGTAAGTACCTCAAGTACTTGTCTCAATTTTCTCCTAATTACATTCAAAGTATATACTAGTCTCAAGCAAAAGATTCTCCATTCATTATTGTATCATTTTCCTGTAGAATGGATCGAGCATTTTCACTATTCTACCATTTGTGTTAAACATTAAGTTGGTCCTCTTTACTGCTCTAAATCTTAGTGATTCTCAATTGACTATGACTGACGTTGGGGTCTTGTGTCCCCATAGGGCAGATACTAAAAGGTTTAAGAAGAGTCTATCTCAAGCAAGTCAATTATAGGCCTGCTCAGTAGCATATTCTACCATTCAAAACCTATTTAGTCATGAGTTTTCTGTACAGCAACCCATTAAACCTGTATGAAACTCCAAATCATCTTAATCATGAGAATTTTTTTGCTAACCCTATTATGCCTATTTGCTATCACTACCATCGGCATGGCTCAAGACCCAGGTAACCCCTCGAAATCTGACATCTTAACGGAATCTAGTCAAGAGGTGGCTAGTAAGAAGAAGGCAGCAAGCCTTGTTGCAGAACCCACAGAAAAGGATGCCAGTCCAATCAAAAAGTCGGCTGGTACGTCCAAAAAGATTCCTAACAGCTATGTGGTTGTACTAAACGAAGATTTCGTAAAGCCTATGGCTGCTCAAAAAACTCGGGCAAGCAGTCGAGAAGCCCAAGCTGCAGCTGCTAACAAGCACGAAGCCCAAGCCATTAAGCAAATCCGAAAGTACGCGACCGAAACGCTAGGATTAAGCAATAGTGAGATCAAAGAAGTCTATGCTGGAGCAGTATCGGGCTTCTCTGTAAAACTAGCCAACAAGAAATCAGGAGCATCCTGGATGACTAAGACAAAAAGTACCAAGAATACGGCTGACGTCTTCCAGGATGAAGAGTTTGAACTAGCTGATCATTCGATAGAATCGGTGGTCGACACCTACAGCCCGGAAGCATGGGCTGCTCAAACCTCCAGCTACGGAAAATTTGTTGCCAATGGTTGCGATTGCCGAAATTTCAGCAAATGGGCATGGATTATTGACACTGGTATTGACTTGAATCACCCAGACCTGAACGTGAGAGGCGGGGTATATGCCAAGTCCTTTGTACCAGGTGAATCTGCAGAAGACTACCGAGGTCACGGTACGCACGTAGCGGGTATCGTCGGAGCCAAGAACAACAGCTACGGTTCTCTAGGAGTAGCCTCCGGTGCTACTGTTGTACCTTTGAAAGTCTTTCCTAGAAACGGTGGTGCTCCATCCTCTTACATCGTAGCTGCGCTAAACCATGTGTATAAGTATGGCATTGCAGGAGATGTTGTGAACCTCAGTTTAGGCGGTTCCATCAACCCAAGTGCTCCACGTACTATAGTAGAAACTGCCATCAAGCGATTGGCAGATAAAGGGATTTATGTGACAATTGCCGCTGGTAATTCCAAGAAACATGCCCGAGGAACCCACCCTGCACGTTTCAACTACAAAAAAGTTTATACCATTGCTGCCACTAAATGGACCCTCTTCTGGTGGTCTCCAAATTTTGCCAGCAATTATTCCAACTACGGAAAACCACCCGTAGACTACGCCGCTCCTGGTTCTAGCATCTACGCGCCTTATAAAAATGGCGGCTATGCTACATTATCGGGAACTTCCATGGCCGCACCTAATTTTGCGGGCGTAATACTCTGTCAGTTGAAGAACAAGCGAGGATATAGCTACCTCAAGGTACCTCAGTATTCAGGACTTTACGTACTTCGAAACAAATAGCCTTCACCTAGATAAACGATAAGAGTTACCTTCGGATAGACTATCCGGAGGTAATTTAATTTTGACGAGGCAGCAGCTGAGTAGGATAGGCTCGGAATCTACTTTACTTTAGGATAAAGAAAAGCAATGTGCCACCGATTACCCAGGAATCCTGTTCAACTATCCAAGATACGTTGACTCTTACCCTAAAATAATCGCAAATTAACGAGGATCTTATCAGGCGTCTTCCCTTTGCACCTGATTTCCCCCTGCGTTTATTCCCCGGTTAGCATCAACTATCTATCTCGTTTCGCGATCAGTGAACCTTACGCTTTTACCAAAGCTGCTACCCCTCTATCACTTATGTATTATTGATTACCCACTATCAATTGTTAATGAATCATTATTGATTGTCAATTATTCATTAAGAATTACCCAAGCTTACACCTTTTCCTCAACTTCTAAAATTCTACAAAATGAAAATAAATTATACCCTCATATTGATGGCTTTCGTCCTAGCTTTTATGACGAATTGTAATACATCCCCCAAGAACAACCCTCAGGCGGGGACGGAGAAGATCGCGGAAGGTGGAGATGACTGCATTGACGAATCATTGAAAGGCGAATACCCTTGTACAAAAGAGAATCGCCCAGTTTGTGGTTGCGATGGAAATACCTACGCCAATCCTTGTTTAGCCAAAAAAGCAGGTGTATCTAAGACCACAGATGGTCCTTGCTCTAGCGGATCGAATAAGGCGACTAGTTATATCATCCAGCTGGATCCTTCGGCTTTCCCTGAGCTAGAAAAGTTTGCCAAGGAGAACCCTGGTAGCGATCGACCTACTTCGGGTGGAGAAAGTGAAGCAGAAAAGTTTGCCAAGAAGCTAATTATCAAATTTGCGAAGGAAAAGCTGGACATTAAGGCTTCTCAAATTACTCAATATTATAGCGGTATCCTTTTTGGATTCGCCGCTACGATCCCGGCCAATAAGATAGAGAGCTTTGTGACTAAGCTAGACACGCTGAAAGAGATCTCCAGCTATGAGATAGACGGTGTCATGAATATTAATAAGAACTAAAATAAAAGATAGAAAATACACTATATGGCAGCATTGGAGTATTTTCTTTCACCTAATTTCCCATAATGTTTCGATTTGAGCACGGATAGCAATTATCTCTCCCCTCAGTCGATGAAAACGCTTTCAAATGAAAAAATTTACAATTTATTTGTGTCTTCTGATGTTCGTTACCCCTTTAGTGGAGGCACAAAACGCACTAATCAACCCAATTGACCAAGACCTTTCTGCTGTTGAACAAAAGCGTATGGTGCAACTAGACAACCAAGCGCTTTACGATGAGGAAATGAAAAACCGAGAAGCGGGTGAGCTTCCTCGTTTTGCCCATAAATTTACGGTGGATTGGAATTCTGATCAGCATGGCACCTGGATTTACACCCAGAATGACCTGGCTGTTTGGAGACTCCGGATCAGCTCAAAAGAAGCTAAATCATTGAATTTTGGGTTTAGTAAATTTAGACTTCCGGCCAATGCCAACCTTATACTATACACGGCTGATTTCAAAGATTTGGTTGGCCCCTTGACCAGCGCTGACAATAAGGAGCATGAACGATTATGGACTCCAATTGTCTTGGGAGATGACGTGATTATCGAGGCACAAATGCCCCAGGATGAAGCTGAGGATTTCGCCTTGGAAGTAAGTGAAGTAAATCACGACTTCATGGGTATCAACAGCCTCATGACGACTTCTGCTTGCCATATTGATGTGAATTGTGGCTCGGCCGATGGTCATCCTGAAATCGAAGATTTTAGAGACCAGATCCAAGCCGTAGCCATGTATACTTTGAATGGAGATCGGACTTGTAGCGGTGCGTTGATCAACAATACAAATCAAGACTGCCGCCCGTTTTTCCTGACAGCGAATCACTGTGCTGTAACTACCGATAATGCTTCCACAATCGTTGCGTATTGGAACTACCAGAACAGTAGCTGCCGAGACCTGGGAAGTACGGCCAGCGGAGCCGATGGCGACGGGCAACTTAGTGTTTTCAGTATGGGTGCCAGCCTAAGAGCCAGCACGCCGAAAACGGATGTCGCTTTGATCGAGTTTGACAACGCCATTCCTGATAACGCCAATGCCTTTTTCGTGGGTTGGGATCTGGCGGAAACGATGCCTAATAAGGTAATTGGAATTCACCACCCACAAAGTATGGAGAAACGAATCTCCTTTGAAAATGATCCTGTTTTCCAGGGAACCAACAATGGCGACCCTGACGAAAATGGCAACTACATCGTAGTTCCTGATTGGGATTTTGGGGTAACAGAGGTAGGTTCTTCAGGCTCCCCATTGTTCAACGATGACGGATATGTGATTGGACAGCTTTTTGGCGGATTGGTATATGATGATGTGAATTGTGGGGCCAGTGGCCAGGAAGACTACTACGGTTGGATCAATAAGTCTTGGGAAGGTTCTGGTTCTATCGACACCCGCCTGAGAGATTGGTTAGATCCGCAAGGTACAGGTGTGACCATGTTGGATGGTAAGTACCAAGATGGCTGCCAAGCCCTAGCCATCGCTGACACTTACCAGTCTGTTTGTGCATTAAGTAGTGACCAGATCACCTTTGATTTAACAGCAGGTTCTAGTGGTGCTGTGAGCTTAAGTGTTATTGACAAACCAGGGGCCATGACTGCCACCTTTGCGGCACCGACCCTGCAAGCCAATCAAAGTACCACATTAACCCTGGGCAATCTTTCCGCCCTAGCTACCAATGACTATACCATCACTGTAAAAGCCACTTTCGGAGGTTCTAGCTCCGAATTTACGCTGTTCCTTGAACTACTACAGAATGTGCCTGACTTGGTTAGCTTGTCAGAACCTGCCAATGGATCAGACAATGCACAGTTGACTCAGCCACTATCCTGGCAGGCCGTAACCAATGTGAGTGGATATGAGGTACAGCTAGCTACTGATGCCAACTTCCAGAATATTGTGGCTGAAGTGTCTGATTTTGCCGGCACCACTTTCCTAGCAGGGGTTGTACTTGATCAAGGCACCACGTACTATTGGAGAGTGAGAGGAAATAATTCATGTGGTACTGGAGATTGGTCTTCCACTTCCAGTTTTACCACCTTAGATAATGACTTCCAGGGTTGTATTACGTTGAATGCGATCGACCTTCCAATCAACATCGATGCAGCTGATTCAGGAGACTATACCTCGACGATTAATTTCCCCTTCGGAAGTGATATGGATATCGTTGAAAAGATCAGAGTGGTAGACATCAAAGGCGACCACAGCTGGATCGGAGATTTGACCATGCGATTAGAAAGTCCTAAAGGGACCAACATCACCTTGATCTCCGAGGAATGCTTTGATTCAGAATCCTTTGAGATCGGCTTCGACGATTTAAGCCCATTTGCACTGGTGGATTTAACTTGTCCATATGAGAATAATGTCATTTATGCTCCTCAAGATTCTTTAGCTAACTTTGTTGGAGAAAATCCAAATGGAGATTGGAAACTAACTGTTGCTGATGGCGTACCAGATGATGGAGGTGTTTTCAATAGCTGGACCATTGAAATTTGCCTAAGCACAATGACTCCTACTCGTGAAGTCATCCCCCCTAGTAGCATCAAGCTTTTCCCTAATCCAGCTCGAAACACAGTATTCCTTGCGGTAGATTATCAGATCAGTACACAAGACATGATGGTCAACATCTTAAATCTGCAGGGGAGTCGATTGATAACGCAGCGTGTAAATGCAACTAATGCTACAGAGTTGGATGTTTCGCAATTATCGCCGGGAATGTACATTGTACAACTGCAAGTGGAAGGACAGATGGTCAATAAAAAACTAATTATCCATTGATACAATGAATAGACTATTAAGTATATGCGCCTTGTTGCTTTTTCTCGTCCCTGCCTTTAGTCAGACCTTTCCTACGGGACTGGTGCTGGATGATGAGGACTATGAGTCGCAGACTTTTACTTCTAGCGATATTCAGTTTGAAGGATCAAAGGCAATGGTGCGCCAGGTAGACCTGGCGCCCTATTGTCCTGAGATACGACACCAAGGAGAAATTTCCTCTTGTGTGGGCTGGTCAGCGGGCTATGGAGCGCTTACGATTGAGCGTGCCCTAGCTAATGATTGGGATGACAAGGGCATGATCACCGAGAATGCCAATTCAGCCCTCTTCATTTACAATCAGGTTCAGAAAGGCGACTGCAATAGCGGGATCGTGATTAGCAAGGCTTTGCAAGCGCTTTTGGAAATGGGAAATTGCCTGGCCAAGGAATATGATTTCGATGTAAACGATTGCGGACGGGAGGTTACCCCAAACCTTTTCGAAAGTGCGCGGCAGTATCAGATCAGCGACTATATTCCGCTATTTAAGACCACTGCCCCCGCTGAAGAAAAGATACAGATGGCTAAGCGTGTCCTCTCACAACGAAAACCAGTTGTCATCGGAATGCGTATCCTCCAGAATTTTCTTCAGATTCGCGAAGGAGACAATAGTTGGTGGCCGACCATTGGCAACAAGACCCCTGCGGGTGGACATGCTATGGTAGTAGTTGGCTTTGATGATGATAAGTTCAAAACGCCAAATCCGAACCCCAACATGTCCGGCGCTTTCAAAATCATGAATAGCTGGGGAAAAAACTGGGGAGAGGATGGTTTCATTTGGATCCGTTATGCTCATTTTGCAGAGTATTGTAGATATGCCTATGCTTTGATCTTACAAGATGGTGCGCCAATCGATCTATCTGAAGAAGCTACCCTTGCCACCCAGGATATTCCAAAAGTGGAAGCCAATACTACTACGGCTGCTGCTACTGCTGAAACTAGAAAACTACTACAGTTGTCTGGATCCTTCGGATTCCAGCAGTTTACCGGCGAATGGAACAATGGCGAACCCGTTTTTGAAGAAGCCAAGGTCAAACTACAGAACGGTTACTACACCTTGAGCGGTAAACCAAAGATTGGCGACAGCTTCCAATTATACGTAAAGAGTGGATTTGATAATGGATACATCTATGTATTTAGTGTCGACGCTGTCGGTAAAACGGCTGTCCACTTTCCTAAAGAACAAGCTAACAACATCAACCTAAAGGCGCGAGAATCGGCTTTGGTCATGAGTGGTGGAGCTTTGCTCAATATCCCTGGTGGGAAACGAGTACTACGACTCCGACAACCTGGTGACGATCACCTCGTAGTTCTTTTTTCTACCCAAAAAATCACACAAGATATTCAGGTGTTTGGCGATATGCTTTTGGAAGATCGAGATAATCTGGTTTCCTCTATCCGAAAGAAACTGGATCAATGGATGGTTACGCCAACGGATATCACCTACTCTAAGTCGGGCATGGGCTTCGAGGTGAGTACAAGAAGCACCGGAAAAATTGTACCTCTAATACTAAAAGTTAAAGTCTCAGAATAACTCAACGATGAAACGCTTACTCATAACCCTAGCAACCATTATCCCGTTTTTCCTACTGGCACAACCCAGTGAAACGCCTCTTTGGTCCGATATCATCGGTACCAATAGCTCGAATGTATTAACCAAGGTAATTGAAGCCACCAATGGCAATGTTGCTGCCGTTGGCGAAGTGCAGAGAGGAGGAAAGGATGGACTCTTTGTCCTATACGACTTCAGTACGGGAACTCAATTATTTCGAAAGAGCTATGGCGGCAAGAAAGATGATATTTTACAATCCATAGTTCAAACCGCAGACGGTCATTTTGTCCTGGCTGGGTATTCCGCCTCTTTCAATGCTAAATCCGCCGGCTGGCTGATCAAGATAGATGAAAAGGGCAATGAGATCTGGCAACAAGACCTCGGTACTGGCTCAGAAAATCGCTTCTTCGAGCTAGTCATGCTTCAAGATCAAAGTATGGTAGCCTCGGGCATTAAAGATGGAAGATTGTGGATGTATAAGTTCGATGCCAATGGCCAAAAAATCTGGGATAAGACCATAGTCGCCGCACCTATGGGCACCGTAAATGGGATGCAGGTCAATGCAAAAAATGAAATCTTCATCACGGGCAATACCATCAAATCCGGAGACACTAGTAAAGACAACATATATGTGGTAAAAACGGATGCCAGCGGGAAACTGCTCTGGGGGCATGAGTATGGCGAGAAAGGATGGGAGGAGGCCCAAGATATCATTATCACGGCTGATGGAAGTGTAGTGGTGGTAGGGAACACGATCAACGGAGGATTCGGAAAAATAGATATGCTACTCCTTAAGATCAATGCGCTATCTGGAACCCAGCAGTGGTCGGCTGCTTTTGGCGGACGAGAGGATGATCTAGCATCTTCTGTCATAGAGACATTTGCTGGTGAATTTGTCATTATTGGTAAAACCTTCTCCCATGCACGTGGAGCAAGAGATAGCAATGCACGCTTAGTTGGTGTAGGAAGGGGTGGTGATCGATTGTGGGAAGTGAATCCGGGTAAAGAGAAGAATGATGAAGGCCGCCATATTTTACAACTTCACGATGAAAGTATTTTATTCGTTGGTAAAACCAATCAGCGCGAAAATGGCGCTTGGATCACTCGCTTTGAATCCTTAAAACCACCAACTTTAATCTCGGCTAAAGGAGATTTTAATATTGCAAGAACGAAATTTTGGTTAAAGACGGCCGATGGCTATCTACAACCAAACTCCCGTTCCTACGTTTCCTTCAATATCACCAATCAAGAATCATTCGATCTAGACAATGTAAGTGTCCGTTTGGTAGATCAAAGTCAAAGCCAAGAAATCTCCTATTGGGCCAACACTTACCTGGGCCCCTTGAAGCGCGGGGAAACCAAGGAAGTACGCATTCCTGTTTCAGCCAAACAAATCGCTGAGACCGCAGACAACCGCTTTGGTGTAACTGTTTTATCCAGTAATCAGGAGATCAGTGCCTTCACGGAAGTAATCAAAACCAAGAACCCAAGACCAGCTACCTTGGTCATCGCCAAAGACTTTGTAAGGCCAGAAGGTAATACGGAGTTCAGCCCTCGAAGCATCACGCTGGAGGTAGAGAACAAAGGAGATCAAGTCGCGAATGGTGGAAAAGTCACCATCAACGCACCGGAAGGCATTCAGGTCCTTGGCAGCCGCGAATTGCCACTAGGTGAGATCCTTCCTCGCGCCCTTAAGCGCCTTAATATTCGAGTGCAAAAGAAGGCTCAGTTCGAAGGGAATAGTGCCGTGGTAGAATGCGTGATCATAGATGCTCAAGGCAAAAGAACCCGCAAGAACGTCAACGTGAGCTTCGATGTATACGTAGCTGCTGATGGTTTTGAAGATATTTTGTTCACTTCTCCTAACGAAGCAAAAATTAACATCAAGCGCGTCACTTCAGATCGTGCAAATTTCCGTATTGAAGCTACCATCAGTACTGCTCAGGGCAACCTTTCACCGCAGGATGCTCGCGTACGGATTAACGGCCGCACCCCGGACAAATCCAAAATGGATGAAGCCCAATTGCAACCGCCTACGCAGCGATCTGGCAAGTTCCGCTATGCCTATGAAAATGTATTACCTCTAGAAGAAGGAGAGAATAGAATTACCATCGAATTTAAGACGGATAATGGTATCCTGGTATCCAGAGAGCTAATCGTCAATTTTACACCAAGAAAGCCCAATTTGCACGTGCTTTCCATCGGCATTCCTCACCAGGATCTGAAGTATACGACCAATGATGCAAGGGATTTCGCTTCTATGTTCCAGAATCAGGCCGGTACAGATAAAACCTACGAAAGGGCCTTCGTAGAGTCACTATACAGTGCAGAGCAAACGCGCAAAACACCAATTTATGCAGCTTTTGCAGATCTTCAGCGTCGATATCGTAACGAAAACCGAGAAGACCAGATTAAAGAAGATGATGTATTGATCGTATTTATTTCTTCACACGGAAAAGAAGACAATGGATCTTTCAAGATTTTGGCATCGGATTATCACCTATACCCCACCGCCGCCATGATCGATTATCAAAAGGAGATCCTTGATATATTGGAGGGTATCGAATGTAAGAAATTTGTTTTCATCGATGCCTGTCACAGTGGGGCAGCTGAAGGCGGAAGGGAATCATCCATCCAGGTTCGCCGAGCGCTGGAAAAGATCAACAACGCTTATCCTGGCCTGAATGTGATCACTTCTAGTCAACAAGACCAGCTGTCTTACGAAGACGATCAATGGCAGAATGGGGCCTTTACAGAGGCCACCTTAGAAGCCTTCAACAACATACTTTGCACGGACGATAGTGGCTCTTACTTAGCCGATACTGACAGCAACAAGTACATTACTTTTGATGAGCTTTATGACTTCCTGAAGAAACGTGTACGCGGCTTGGTTAAAACCATTAAAGGCAAAGACCAAATGCCGAAAAAGAACGAAAACGAAAGTGGTGGAGATTACCCAATCTTCATCCTGAACTAAAACTCAACCCTATGATAATAAGGAGGAGCCCTTGCTCCTCCTCATTATCGAACTGACTGCCAGCCTGATTATTTTAATGAGGGTATGCTTCAGTGCATGTTTAGTAGTTGCCGAATATGCACCTTAGGCGGGTCAGTTGTTATGCATCAGTACCCTTAAAACCTGTGTCTCAACTTACATCCCATGTTTAATGCTCGGATAACTCTTGTCGCATTATTCGTAACTTCCTATGCCTACCTCTCTGCACAAACACCTTTTTGTTCGGTAGGCTTTGACCAACTGTCTCCTAATACCCTAGAATACTTTGTCCCTGGCAGTCGGTTCGCAGATGCGGATAATGATGGTGATCTAGACTTTTTCGCCTTTCGGCCAAAACTCGTAGATAATACCTCTACTACCCCACCAGAAATAAGGCTATTCCAAAATAATGGAACTAGTTTTTCTTTATTCACTACTCTTACAACGGATCGTTTTGATCTAGCAGACATCAATGGAGATGGCCGGCTAGATATCGTCTCTATCGATCCCGACATCGGAAACTCCATACGTTTATACCTGAATACCGGGACCTCTTTTACGCTAACGCCAGTATATACAGCCCCTACGAACGTAACTTTCGCAGGCTCTCCAGAATTTGTCGACTACGATAATGATGGGGACCTAGATATTAGTTGCGGGGTGACTAGGCGATCAAACGGTGCAGTGTTCATTCTCGAAAATGATGGCTTCCTTGGATTTACTCAACAAGAAATGTTCGCCATCAGCGGCTCAGGTCGAAATACGGTAACTGATGTTAAATGGCGAGATATAGATAATGATGGCGACCATGATTGCTGGGCGCTGTTTGAAGGAGCAGATGCTGCTGGCAATTTTCGCACCTTCCCTGACATCTACATGAACCAGGGGGATGGAACATTCAATAGCGCCGCTGCGCGCCCCCCTTCAGCCGACCGCAGTTTGCTTGAAGATTTTGACAATAATGGAACGGTCGACATGATTGTTTGGGGAGATGGCTTCCAGTCCGACAACCCCGGTGCTAGCTTCCGGTATTACCGCGGTGGTGCTTCCGGAACGAATGGTTTTGTGGGGAGTATATCTACGGGTGACAACGAGAATATATTTGATATCGTCACTTTCGATTTCGACAACAATGGCTTTCTGGATCTTATGGTGTACACCAGCAATAGCCAGACCTTTGCCAGAAGGTATACCATCTATCGGAATGATGGAACCACCTTTACACCGGATATCTTTGGGCCCAGCACTACCTTCAGTGCGCCCTACTTCGCCGATTTCAATAAAGACAACACAGCTGATTACGCTAATGCAACCTTCGTGATTGGAGCCAGTATCGCCATTAACTACTTTCAAGGAAATGCGCCCCAATCTACCTGTACTTCTAACAATCGCCCCAATACCCCAACCAGCCTCAGCGCTCAAGTCGATGGAAACAGCGTATTTCTTTCCTGGCTATCTTCAGATGCTAACCAAAATACCGCTTCTTTAACCTACGAGATATTTCTGCGCAATCAAACCAC
>CAJXPD010000335.1 GCA_913057785.1 uncultured Lewinella sp.
GGAGCCACTCAGCGCGTGAAGTTGAAATTCTATGAGAAAGCGAATCATCGCTTTACCTTAAAGGACAAAGGTAGCAACGACAATATAGATTCGGACGCGAGCCGCAGCAATGGATTAACGGCTGCCTTCACCCTAGATGCGGATGGTAAAACAGAAAAATGGGATTGTGGCCTCTGGGCACCTGGTACGATCCAGAGCTTTGTGTGGGATGATCAGGATGGCGATGGTAAGCAGGATGGTGGAGAGCCTGGCTTCAGCGGCGCGCAAGTGGATCTTTTGGAAAGCGATGGAACCTTGCTAGCTACAACCACTACGGATGAAAATGGCTTGGCCAACTTCACCCAAGTTCCTGCCGATCGGCCGGTCAAATTGAAATTCTACACCTTGCCGAATTTGAGCTTCACCTTGAAAGACCGAGGTAGCAATAACAACATTGATTCGGATGCGAGCCGTACGAACGGCATGACGGCTACCTTCCAAGCCAACAAAGGCAGTCAAAGCTTTGAAAGCTGGGATGCGGGTATGTGGTCTACAGGAATGGTACAGGCTTACGTTTGGGATGATCAGGATGGTGATGGTAAGCAAGACGGTGGTGAACCCGCCATTGCAGGAGTCCGAGTAGATCTCTTAGAAAGTGATGGTGCTTTCATCGAAACAGCTCAGACGGACGCTTCTGGTATCGCGACCTTCACCGGTATTCCTACCAACCGCCCGGTTAAGCTACAATTCTTCGAGAAGGACGATCACCGCTTCACCTTGAAGGATCGCGGCAGCAATGATAACATTGATTCGGATGCGAGCCGTACGAACGGCATGACGGCCACCTTCCAGCCTAGCATGGGCAATCAGACCATCCAAAAATGGGATGCGGGCCTATGGTCTCCTGGTCAGGTGAAAGCCTACGTCTGGGATGATCAGGATGGCGATGGAAAACAGGATGCCAGCGAACCGGCGATTGCAGGAGCCAAAGTAGATCTTTTGGAAAGTGATGGGGAGTTGATGGCCACCGCCCAGACGGATGCTTCGGGTTACGTGACCTTCACGGGTATTCCAGCAGATCGTCCGGTGAAGCTACAATTCTTCGAGAAGGATGATCATCGCTTCACCTTGAAAGATCAAGGTAGCAACAACAATATCGATTCGGATGCGAGCCGCAGCAATGGTATGACGGCTACCTTTCAAGCGAGCAAAGGCAATCAAACGACTGAAAGCTGGGATGCGGGTCTCTGGTCCCCCGGTGAGGTAGAAGCCTATGTCTGGGATGATCGAGATGGTGATGGTAAGCAGGATGCGGGTGAGCCTGGTATCAAAGGGGTATCCGTACATCTACTAGAGAGCGATGGCACCCTTGTACAAACCGGAACCACTGGAGATGGCGGACTAGTTAATTTCGACAATGTAGCGGCTAACCGCCCCTTTAAGCTACAATTCTTTACCCTACCTGGCTTTGAATTCACACTCAAAGACCGGGGTAGCAACAACAATATCGATTCGGACGCCAGTCGCTCCAACGGCATGACGGCGACCTTCCAGGCTAGTACAGGAAATCAAACCTTCCGTTCCTGGGATGCGGGTCTATGGTCCCCCGGTACAGTAGAAGCCTACGTATGGGATGACTTAGATGGCGATGGCAAGCAGGATGAAGGTGAGCCCGCGATAGCCAATGCCCAAGTAGATTTACTAGAGAGCGATGGTGCCTTGATGCAAACCACCACGACGGATCAGAATGGCCTAGCGACCTTCAGTGGCGTGCCTGCCGACCGAGCCGTGAAGTTGCAGTTCTTTGAGCCGATAGATCATCGCTTCACCCTCAAAGATAAGGGTAGCAATGACAACATCGATTCGGATGCCAGCCGTAGCAACGGCATGACCGGCACCTTCCAGGCTAGTCAAGGGGGCCAAGTTCACACCAAGATGGACTGCGGATTGTGGAGTCCAGGAGAGGTTGAAGCTTATGTCTGGAATGACCTGGATGGTGATGGCAAGCAAGATGCAGGCGAGCCCGGTATTGAAGGGGTATTCGTAGACCTACTTGAAAGCAACAACGATCTATTGGTGAGTACGGCGACGGATGCCGATGGCATAGCTACTATCCTGGACGTACCTGCTAACCGAGCGGTGAAGCTACAATTCACGGCTCCGGCGGGCTACAGCATCACCCTCAAGGACCGCGGCAGCAATGACTTCATCGACTCCGACGCCAGCCTATCCAACGGCAGAACGGCCACCTTCCAGGCGACCATGGGACAGCAATTGTTTGTCAAGTGGGATGCCGGTCTGGTCGAAGAAGGTACGAGTGGAGCCAGAGTGGTTCAAGAGCAACTAGAGACGCCAACTGCCCCCGTGGCAGTGGAAGAGGACCTTGAACTAGAAGGTGCTGGCCTAAGTCTAACGGCCTTCCCCAATCCCTTTAGTGGGCAGCTCACTCTTGAGTTCTACACGTCGAAGGCAGGTCCTGCTCGGATTGATGTCTTCAATCTACAAGGCCAGCTGGTACGCAACTTGTTCAATGGTCAATTGGATGCTGGCCAACATCAACTACAAAGATGGGATGGCACCGGTGCCAATGCCAAGCCCCTCCCCGCAGGCATGTATCTGATCCAAATGAAAACGGGAGAGGAAATAGTCAATCAAAAAGTCTTATTACAACGTTAAGAAAAGAATTGACTTTAGACAATGTCTTAGAGAGTCATCTCCATCGTGGAGGTGGCTCTTTTTCTATTAGCGAGTATGTCTGTTTTTGGATAAAAACTATGGAAAGGCTTGGACAGAGCTACGCAAAAGGTCAAGCATAGGAAACGCTTTGAAAGAGTTCCTGCCTTAAATCTTGGTATAAGGAAGTAGTTTGCGTATTTTGTGAATATGATGAGGGAAAGATGAGATGCTTTCTGCTACGAGAATTTCGTATGAAGTCGCCCGTGGTAGAAGAGCCTTTCAAACACATTATCGCCTATCTAATGAGGTTTTCCCTTTCCTCCCACAACATTACAATAGAAAGGTTGCACCCAAAAGTTGGAAAAACTAGCAGGACAGTGGTGAATCAGCATAGGCTTAGATGTCATAAGGCGAAGTCTAGCAATTGGCAAAGAACAATGATTTTCTTTGTCCTGGCAGGACTATGTACATTGACCAGCACGGCCCAACCCACTTTAGAATTCCAAAACTTCACTCAAAAGGACGGACTGAACAGTAATTATATACTTTTTTTTCACCAAGATCATCAGGGGTTTATGTGGATCGGAACAGAAGGTGGATTGAGTCGATTTGACGGCCAGCACTTTTTGGAGTTCAACTTTGATCCTGAAGACCCGGAAACGCTGGACCATGACTGGGTAACCCATATTTATGAAGATAGTCAATATAATCTTTGGGTCGGAACCCAAAGGGGGCTTAATCTATTGCATCGAGCCACCGGAAAAATAGAAAGGATACCATGGCTAAAAGATGGTCAAAAGATGCAGGGTCCAGTCAGAATCATGAGCGAAGTCTCTAAGCATAGGTTTTGGATTCATTCTAAGCTTCATGGCCTTTTTGAGTTGAAAAAAGTGCCTGGAGACCCCAATAATTGGCACACTGAACACTTCGATTTTGAAGACACCCTGCTTAGTTTAGAAAAGCAAGAGCGCGAAAACAAGTTTTTGATGGCTTCCACTGATGAACTGTGGTTCAATGATGGTGAGACCATAAAACGCCTACATATTCCCTCCCAAAAGCTGACTTACTTTAATCTCCCCAGTAGTCTGGAAAGTGAATCCAAAATCATTTCCGGCAAACATATGGATGATGGGAACATTGTTCTTTATACAGCAGATGCCCTTTTCACCTTAAACACGAAGGCTAAGTCTCCCCAAATAAGGTACCTTCAATCTATAGATTTTCCTAAGATAAAGGATGCATTTTATACAGCATATTTCAAAGGAAATATTCAAAAGTACAGCGAGGATGTTCTATTGCTGTGGAATTATAGAGACCTAATCTTGTTTAATCTCCACACCGGAGCAACAGAATTAATGCGTAGTCGGAATCAGACGACTAAAGAATTTTCACCCGATGAAATTCGTCATATTTACAAAGATAGTCAGGGCAATTATTGGATAGGAACAGCAGGGAGTGGTGTTTACTATGGACAAAAATCAGAACTTCCGTTTGTATTTTATCAAAATGATCCAGCAGATCCGAATTCAGTATCCAATGGACAAGTGCGAACATTCGTCCAAGATCATCGTGGAGACCTCTGGCTAGGGATTTTAAATCACGGTTTAGATCGGTTTGTTTCTACTGAAAATCAAGGCCTTCAGAAAAAACAATCCGTAGTACCTAAACCCAATCAGCCTAATACTTTAGCGATCGATCGAATGGTTAAAATCATTCAGGGTCCTGAAAATTCGATTTGGATAGCGACGCTCACCCATGGAGTGGTAAAAATGGATAGTACCAGAAAACAGTTTAGTTACATCAACGAATATCTAGGTGACTCCACCTTCCCCAGTGATCAGAGGATCTGGGCACTGGAAAAAGACCTGCAAGGTTATATCTGGGCCGGCACCTGGGAGGACGGTCTACTTCGTATTGATCCACGTACCGAATCCATCCAAAGATTCAAACATAATCCAACCGATGAAAACTCACTCTTAAATAATAATATTCGATATCTTTTTGTCGATAGAGAGGGGATTTTATGGATTGGCACAGATGACGGTCTTGATAGATACGATCCAAAAAGTCAACAATTCACACATTACTTACATGACCCTAATGATCCTGCTTCACTATCTGACAATTTAGTTTGGGCAATATATCAAGATCAGAAAGATGATATCTGGATTGGAACCGACATTGGCCTCAATCGTCTTGATCAGCAAAGTCAAAAATTTGAACGTTTCTATAAAAAAAATGGACTGCCAGATAATACGATTTATGGCATACTAGAGGATGACGAGGGCACCCTTTGGGTAAGTACAGAAAAAGGACTGGCTCGGCAATTACCCCCCGGTTCGGATGCCGCATTTTTTCCCTTAGGTTTAGAGAGTGGATTAGCAACTACCTCCTTTCTGCCCAAAGCTTATCTGAACAGCTCAAATAGTGAAGAATTATTTTTTGGCAGTACAGATGGTTTTTTATTGGTAAAACCATCCGTATTACAAATAGCAGCTCCCCAACCGAAAATGGCCATCCATTCAATTTCCACCTTCAATCCGTTTTTGAAGCAGGAAGAACAGTTTATCGATTATTTTTTGAGGGGCCCAAAGGGGCCCATGAAGCTAGATCACCAAGATCAATCTGTGACCATTACGCTGGCCGACCTCAATTGGATGAACAATAAAGGTCTTCGCTATGAGTATCAATTGACCGGCTTTAATAGTCGGTGGATGCCCTTAGCAGAAGATATGCAGATCAGTTTCTCGAATCTTTCACCGGGGAGTTATCAACTTAGGACGCGAGCCAGAAATACCGAGAATATTTCTAGCGAACCAGCAATGTTAGTGCGTCTCAGGGTTTATCCACCTTGGTGGAAAAGCAGGTGGGCTTACATTTGCTATTCCCTATTGGCATCAGGGATAATTCTTGTTATGTATCGCTTCCAGCTCCGTCGGCAAATCGAAAAACAGGAAGCACAGAACTTAAAAACGCTCAACACACTTAAAAACAGACTGTATACCAATATCACCCACGAATTTCGTACCCCACTCACGATCATCAAGGGAATGGTAGGAAAAATCAACCAAAACCCTGACCAATGGGCGACCAGGGGAACCCAAATGATTAACCGAAATGCCGATGAACTATTAAGCCTCGTCAACCAAATTCTGGAATTGCGAAAGCTGAAAGCCGGTAAATTGCACCCCAAAATGGTGCAAAGAGATATACTCCCTTTTATCAAATACATCATCGAATCTTTCCATTCCATGGGGAGCGAAAAGGGGATTCAACTCGTTTTCAGGCCTGGCTTCGAAGAACTTGTTATGGATCACGATCCGGATATGATTAAGCGGATCGTTACCAATTTGTTATCCAACGCCATCAAATACACCGAAAATGGGGGCGAAGTAAGCTTAATACTGGATACCGTTCCTAGTCCGGAAAACATAGAACAGGAATGGCAACAAAGTCTTTTGATTACGGTCACCGATGACGGGCTTGGTATTCCCGAGGAGCAATTGCCTTTTATATTCAATCGATTTTATCGGGCTGATCAATTTGATGGCACTAAGCAAAAAGAAGAAGGGTCAGGAATTGGATTGTCCCTAACCTATGAATTGATACAACTTTTAGGTGGGACGATCAAAGCGGAAAGTACCCTTGGTGAGGGAAGCCGATTTTTGGTTTGGCTGCCCATTAGCCGGATAGCTCCTGCTGTGGAAAAAGCGCCTCTTTTAGAAACAAATACTTTGGTCACCGCAAAAGCGTTTGAAAAAGATTGGGCTGTAGCCCCTGAAAAGAGCGCAAATGAAGCACTACCCAATTTGCTGATTATCGAAGATAATGCCGATGTACGGCAATACTTGACTTACTGTCTAGAGGGGCATTATCAACTATCTTATGCTGTAGATGGCGGTGCCGGTATAGCAAAAGCATTGGAGGAGGTGCCGGACATTGTCATCAGCGACGTGATGATGCCTAAGAAAAATGGATATGAAGTTTGTGACACCTTAAAAAAAGACATCCGGCCCAGCCATATCCCCATCATCATACTTACCGCTAAATCAGATGCCGATTCCAGGATTAGCGGCTTACAAGTAGGTGCTGACGCTTATTTGGCCAAACCATTCAATGAGAAAGAATTGTTTGTCCGACTCGAAAAATTACTCGAGATCAGAAAGACCTTGCAAGAGCGCTATCGATCAATGGATGGGAAAAAATCCGTTGAAGCTCCTGAAAATAGGTTAGAAGACACCTTCATTTTGGAAATACAGAAAATCATCTATACACATCTTTCCGATGAGACGTTTGGCATCGCTGAATTGTGCCAGGCTATTCATATGAGTAGAACGCAATTACACAACAAACTCAAATCCCTCACCGGTCAATCCACCTCCCGCTACATCCGATCCCTTCGCATGCATAAGGCCAAGGAACTGTTGGCTAATCAAGCAGAGCTCAACATCACCGATATCGCCTTCGAGACTGGCTTTTCCAACCTAAAATATTTTTCCAAAATCTTCGCCGAAGAAATCGGCTCTTCCCCCAGTCAATACCGCAAAAAGTACCTTTCTGAACAATAAGGAGAACTTTTTGAACAATAAGGAGAACGCCGCTTCTATACACTCCACACCTTTGTAGCGAACCAATATCTATCATCTATTTAGGTTGGGTTAACGACCGCTGTGATTCAACATAGAATAACGGAAACGCCGCTTCTATACGCTTCACTTTGGCTTGGCCATCAACTAAGTATTAGCTAATTATGAGAACTATTAAAATGTCTTCTAGATTACCCTTGTTTTTATTCGCCTGGCTACTCATCATGCATGCAAGCCAGGCACAGATCATACTCAGCCCTGACGTAACTGCCAGGACCACCCTTTTAACTCCCCCTGACGCGATTATTCCCGAAGGATTGGAATCCATCAGCATCGTCCTCAATGGCGGGGATGGTGGAAAGATAGATTTTCGAGGTAGCTGCAATGTATTTATTGGCGGTGGGGAGGCAGCTACCGTGCGGGCTACCTACAAAGTATCTCCCAGATCGGGTGAAATAGCAAATGCCTTGCAACCGGGCGGTACGCTAAGAGCCTTTGTGGGACAAAAGGGGGGCTTTCAAGACCCCTTGTGTTCTAACGCAACGTTTCTGTCTGGCGGCGGTGGTGGATCCACCGCCATTCTGTATCTCCCTCCTGGAAAAGATCCATTAGCAGCAGAATGGATACTTTTAGGGGTAGCTGGTGGTGGTGGCGGGGCCTCCCGGCCCCTCGCCGGATTTCGTCTGGAGGGACAGGGAGGTAATGCTGTTTCACAAGGGGATGACGCAGGTAATCAAAATGGAGGCGACTTTTTTGCTGAAATCTGTGTGGATAATAGCGTAGGAATTAACTTTCAAGGAGCAGGAGGAGGAGTCCGCTGTGGTCGTATCCGCGACCAAGATGGGGATGGCGTGACTAGCAGTTTTGGTATTAATTCTATCATTATAGATGGGGTAACTTATGACTATATAAGGGTTAGGTTTGAAAATCCGATCCAGGTATCCTCTACCGGTGGCGACGGTCCGGGGGGGTCTGCGACTGGAGGAGATGGATTTACGGGCGGTGGCGCTGCAGGCGAGGGTGGCGGCGGCGGCGGCGGCCTGAGCGGCGGCGCTGCAAAATCTTTTCTGGCCGGCGGCGGCGGTGGGTCTTATGTGCTGGAAGGACGATACGGGGCTTCCAATATCTCTAAAAGCCCCGGTGACAGTGGTGCAGGGAATGGCGATTCTGATCTGGCCAATGGTTTTTTGGAGATCACTACCGTTGGAGCACCACCGGAGGCAAGATGTAAGCCCACCGTCACGATCAGCTTAGACCAAAATGGCAATGGCTCTTTATCTATTACTGATGTGAATGATCGCTCAAGGGTTCCGGAGGGAGGAAGTGGGGCCCTGGTTTCCGGCCTTGGTGCCCAATTACCAGAACCTTTCCCATTGGACTGCTCTTTTCCCGAATCCTTTCAAGTTGGGCTCTTAGTCCTTGATGCGCAAGGTGCCATAGTAGATCAATGTATCTCCACTATTTCAATCGAAGATAATGATAATACCCCCCCGACTGCGGTTTGCCAAAATACCACCGTCCAGCTAAACGCGCAAGGGATAGGCTCCATCACTCCTGCCCAGGTAAATAATGGCTCTTTCGACGATTGTGGCATTGCTGAGGTAAGCCTGAATAAAAGCAGCTTCGACTGCACCGATCTCGGCGAACAAACCGTGACCCTCACGGTAACTGATGAAAACGGTAATTCCAGCACCTGCACCGCTACCGTTACAGTGATAGATAATATTGCTCCGCAAGCTAAATGCCAAGATATTACGATTCAATTGGATGAAAATGGCCAGGCCACCATCACTCCAGAGCAAATCGACAATGCCTCTTCGGATGTCTGTGACATTGCTGACCTCTCCCTGAATAAAAGCAGCTTCGGCTGCACCGATATCGGTGAGCAAACCGTGACCCTCACGGCGACTGACGTTAACGGTAATTTCAGCACCTGTAATGCCACGGTAAGGGTGGAGGACAATATTGCGCCCACCGTTTCCTGCCAGGACGCAACGGTCCAGCTTGACGCCAATGGCAGAGGTTTGCTTTCATTCGCGGACATCGACAACGGCTCCAGCGACGCCTGTGGCATTATGATAATGGGACCGGATAAAAATATTTTCGACTGTGCCGATGTCGGCAAGCAAACGATTACCTTCACGGCCACGGATTTCAGCGGGAATTCTAGCACCTGCACCGCTACCGTTACGGTGGTGGATGAGATTGCGCCGACCGCTTCCTGCCAGGACGTAAGTGTACAGCTCGACGCTAGTGGAATGGGGACCATAAAAACCGCAAGTGTCGACAATGGCTCCAGCGATGCCTGTGGCATTGAAAACCTCTCCTTGAGTAAAACCATTTTCGACTGCACCGATGTCGGCGAGCAAGAGGTGACCCTCACGGCCACTGATGTCAACGGCAATTCCAGCTCCTGCACCGCTACGGTTACCGTCGAGGACAATATTGCCCCGGTAGCTTCTGCACAGGACATTACCTTACACCTCGGTGACGCCGGAGAGGCTCCCCTCATGGCTGGTTATATAGATAATGGTTCTAACGATGCTTGCGGCATTGCCTCACTGAGCCTCGACAAGACCGCCTTCACCTGCAGCGATGTAGGCGCCAATACCGTGACCCTCACCGTAGAGGACAACAATGGCAACATCAGCACCACGACCGCTACGGTTACGGTGGTGGATGAGATTGCCCCCACCGTGACTACTCAAAATATCACCATACAATTGGATGCCAACGGACAAGCATCTATTACGGCTGCCGATGTAGATAACGGAAGCAGCGATAATTGTGGCATGGCAAGTTTAGAGGTAAGCCCTTCCAGCTTTAATTGTGACAATCTAGGTGCCAACACAGTAACTTTGACAGCGACAGATGTAAATGGCAATGTCAGTACAGGAACGGCAACCGTAACCGTAGAAGACAATATCGCTCCGGTAGCCAAATGTAAAAATGTAACTGTTACGCTCGGACAAAATGATAGAGTTGCAATTGATGTAACAGATATGAACGATGGTTCTTACGATAATTGTGGAGATGTTACATTAAATAATGGACTAGTACAAATTTATGTTACCTGTGATTATCCTTACACCCAAGGGAGATATCTTACCGTAACTGATGAAAGTGGTAATACAGCCACTTGTCTCGCTGTAATTTTTGTTACGGATGAAAATACACCCCCAGTTGCTAAATGTAAAGACATCACGGTTGAATTAGATGAGTCTGGAAATGCTACCATTGTTCCGGCTGATGTAGATGATGGTTCCTATCATACTTGTGATGGCATTACGAATATGACCCTGAGCCAAACTACTTTTAATTGTACCAATATTGGTGAGAATACCGTCACGCTTTCCGCATCCAGTCTTATAGAAACTACAGGTACTTGTGAGGCAAAAGTAACCGTGGAAGACAATATCGCTCCAGTAGTTAATTGTATTGATGTCACTATTGCTCTTTTTTCAGGCTCTAATGGCTCCCCTTCATTTGCTTCCATTGTCAATGCATCTTTATATGAAGGCGTTTCAGATAACTGTGCTGCTATCGAACCCCCTTTCGAGCGTTATGATTTCTCCTGTGAAGATGTAGGTACCCATCAAAGAACAATTACTGTTAAGGATGAGTCTGGAAATGAAACTTCTTGTACAGCCAATATTACGGTTGCCGATCTTTTCCCGGTAACAAGAGTGGACTGCCAGGACCTAACTATTCAATTGGATGAATCAGGAATTGCTTCTATTGAAGTAAGCGAGATTGAAAAGAGCTCATTTGACAAATGTGGCATTGTAAGCCGGTTACTAGATCAAGCGACTTTTGACTGTTCTAATCTTGGAACTAATACAGTAACCTTAACAGTAGAAGGAGTTAGTGGAAATACAGCCTCCTGTGAAGCAACCGTAACCGTAGAAGACAATATTGCTCCCAATCTAGTCTGCCAGGACCTAACCATCCAATTAGAAGATGGTATTGCGTCTATCCCAACCTCCGCTATTGTATTAAATAAAACAGATAACTGTGAAGCCAATATCGGCGATACTGAAATTCTGAACTTTGATACAGATGACGCCGGAAAAACAATAGAAGTAAGCCACACTATAGTAGATGCAGCTGGAAATACCGCTTCCTGTATGGCAAATGTAACGATTGAAGGCCTTACCCAAGAGCGTTTATCTCCTATTTTGGAAGGGGTAAATTTTGATACCGATAAAGAGAAATACGTAGCCTGCTTCGGCTATCTTAATGGCAATACGGGAAATGTAGCTGTTGAGATAGGAGGAGATAATAAATTTACGCCAGGTACAGATCTTGGCCAACCAACCGAATTCCTTCCTGGTCGTCAGGTAAGCGTATTCTGCATTCCGATGGAAACGGGGCAAAACTATGTATGGACCCTGACTGGTCCGGATGGACAGACACGTACCGCTACGGCTGGCTTCCCCAACAATGATGTCGATGGAGACGGGGTAATCGATGAAGAAGACAACTGCCCGAATACCTTCAATGCCGGTCAGGCGGATAACGACAACGATGGCGTTGGCAACGTTTGTGATAACTGCCCGGATGAAGCCAACGCTGGCCAAGCCGATGATGATGGCGATGGCGTAGGGAACAAGTGTGACCAATGCCCGGGCGAAGACGACTTTGCCGATCCAGATGGTGATGGTATCCTTGCCTGTTTGGACAACTGCCCGGATACCTTCAATGCCGGTCAGGCGGATAACGACA
>CAJXPD010000336.1 GCA_913057785.1 uncultured Lewinella sp.
CAGCCCATGCGGCGGAAGTAGGGATAGCCTAATTTTTCGCGGGTGTAGGTTCCGTCAGCTTTGTAAGCATATCCACTAGCCATAAGATTTTTTCCTGCCGCTTTGGCCAGGATATCGGCTTGGAAAGCTTTCCATTGCTTGGCTTGTTTTTCATCTAAGCCAGCTTCATTTAGACTGTTGGTCAGGTCCTTGAATTGTTGTTTGACCGATTCAACAAAAGTATCATCGGCTTGAATTCCTCTTTCTGTCGGGCCTCCTGGTTTTACGTGGAGCACCTCTTGCCAACTCCATTCGGGAGCTCCTTCTCCCTGGAGATAGTCCTCACTAATTCGGTATTTGAGTAGGGAGGTTTCCCATTGATTGGCAATTACCGTATACCACACTAACCATAAGCGATCTGCTGGATCTATAAATAGAACCGGATTAACATCTGGGAAATCTGGTACATCTGCCATCTCAAAAGGAGCAGACCATTTCTTGGAACCAGCCTTTTGCCGCGATCCCATGATACGAACATCATCAGCCCATCTTTCCCCATTTCCCTGAAACCATGCCACTAGTACATCTCCATTGGATAGGCTGACTAGGGTGGAACCATGTGCATGCTCTGATTGGAGTGGAAACAGATTCTCCCCAAGGGCCAGTTCTTGAGCCGTTATGGAGGTAGAAAGCAGGACTACTATGAGCAATCCGAATAGTGAAGGCCAGATGGAACGGTCTTGTTTCATTCTCTAGTGCTTGGAAAGATTAAGATCAGGGATTCACTTTGGATGGGGCTAGTTATGGATGACTAAACATGGCTTTAACGAAAGATTTTTCGGTAGTCCGAAGGTGTATTTTGCATCACACTTTTAAACTGTAAATTGAAATTCGCAATGTTATTGTAACCGCACTCATAACAAATCTCTGAAATATGCTTGTCCGTTTCGGCTAGCATTTTAGCTGCTAGCCGGATCCTAACGCTCTTGACATAAGCCATGAAAGTGCGTTTGGTTTTCTTCTTGAAATAGCGACAAAAGGCGCCAGGAGTCATATGGAGTAATGCTGCTGCTTCCTCTTGTCGAATACCTTCTTGAATATGTTGGAATACATATTCGTACACAAGGTTGATCTTTTCTAGGTCCTTTTGATAGGTAGTGCTATAGCTGGTGTCGGAAATGAATTCATAATCCTCCACCTGAAGCAAAAGGTGGAATACCTTTAGCAGTTCAATGAAGCGTTCGAGACCCTCTAGGTTGACAATCTTCTCTAAGCTTTTTTCAATTGGATGTAGGTTCTTTGGACGAAAACAGATTCCTAAATTGGCTTTGCGCAGTAAAGCTTCTACTTCTTCTAGTTCGGGGAGATCAAATAGATTAGAATTAATGATGTTCTCGTAGAAATGAAGAACTATACTGCGGGAAGAAGATTGATCTCTATTATCAAAGCAGTGCCAACAGTGTGGTAGATCAGGACCCAGAAGTACTAAATCCCCTCGTTCGAAGGTAGAAATATTGTTTCCTATGATTCGTCTTCCGGAGCCTGAAACTACAAAATTCAGTTCATAGTTATTGTGGGCGTGCATACGGGCCGTACCGGTACACGCATGTTTAATTTGTCGACCTATAAAGGAATGTCGATGAGGCACATGAATTTTGTCGAATACGAGTTCCATTTGGTGGCGGCTTTTTACTTTAATAATACGAAATTGAAAGGACACTTGGAAGACTGACCGATTGACTTTTCAACTTCACAAAGGGAAGACCTACAACTGCAATAGTCGTTGGTGTGCTTAATATGGCCGGGTAGTTTGGGGATAATCTAGGAACTGTTCGTTAGTTCACTTCTGTTTTCATTTGGTTCAGGACTTTTAGAGAACCATCGCTATTAAACCAAAGTTGGGCGATAATATCAAGGCAGCGTCCTTCCTCTTGGGATAATTTTCGCTTTAATCGGGTTTTGGGTTTTATCGGGAGACCTCTCTTACTCATTAAATACTTCACACCAAAGGGATGTATAGATCGCTGTGCTAACTCCATAGCACATAAAATAGCATTTAATTCCTCAGCACTGGGATCGCCTTGTAGTCCTCTCTTACGTACCTCCACTGCTAAATCCGGCAACCAATTGGCAACGATGTTCATGGATCCTTCAACACCGACCTTTGTGGCTTCCAGAAGATGAGGGACATTAGCTTGAAGAAGCGCCAGTGGACTTTGTCGGGTAATTTCTAAGACCTGTTTAATCTTCTCGATATTACAGCTCGTTTCCTTGTAGGCGAAAAATCGACCACTTTCCGCCAACCTTTTAATCAGCGGCAGTCCAAGATGATAAGCCCGTGGCTGAGGACATTCATAAATGCCCAATTTCATCTCAGTACGTTCTGCTATTTCTAAAAAGTAATGCCCCAAAGCTTCATCATCTGAAATAAACGGGGGAACAGTTAACATTACAACATCAGCGCCAGCTCCGGCAACTCGTTTACAAAAATCGATATGCTTTTGCAGGTTTTCGCCAAAATTACCGGTGGCGGCAACCGGTACCTGGCCGCGAACCGTTTTTACTGTAACTTCTACTAATTGTAGTTTCTCTTCATCACTAAGGGAATACATCTCACTCGAAAGGCAATTAGCATACAACCCGCCCAATGCAAAGTTCATATGCCAACTCACGATTTGCCGGTAGGCATCCAAGTCAATCCGTAATGACTCAGTAAAGGGCGTAACCAATACAGGCCAAATACCCTCATAGCGTGGGACTTGATAGGTGGTTTTTTGCATTTCGTTTTGATGTTACCTCAAGTGGGTAAAACGGGTAAGAGATCAAGTATTGGTGATCGATGACCCTATTACAAAGTAAAAAATAGTGAGGCAGTAAGGATTAGCTTATTTTGCCAAATCCTTATGATTTTTTCACCCACATTGGGCAAGGCAGTATGGAACTTGGAATTAGAAGTGAATTTATTGGGAGCACTAAGAGGAAAGCGGAGATTAAAGATAAAGGCAGGAAAGTTGAAAATACGGAAAGATCTTACCTAGGCGAGACTTTTTCTAAAGAGCTCAGAAAGTAAAATGAAAAAGGAGCCTTCCATTTACGAAAGACTCCTTTAGTATTCTTTGTATTTTAGTTCAAACGCTCAAAAATCCCGGCTATACCTTGGCCACCACCTACACAGGCGGTCACCATACCGTACTTTTGATTGCGTAATTCCATTTCATTTAATAGCTGTGTAGTCAACTTAGCCCCGGTACAACCCAGTGGGTGACCTAGAGCGATAGCTCCGCCATTAACATTTACAATGTCAGGGTTTAAGCCAGCTTCTTGGATTACAGCCAATGACTGTGCTGCAAACGCTTCATTTAATTCGATTTGCTCGATATCGCTGAGCTTTAGGTTAGCTTGTTGTAGAGCTTTTGGGATGGCGGCGCAAGGTCCAATGCCCATGTATAATGGATCCACCCCAGCAACAGAACAAGCTACCATACGAGCAATTGGAGTCAGGTTCAGTTTTTTCACCATTTCTTCGCTCATCACCAATACGAATGCCGCTCCGTCCGATGTTTGAGAAGAATTCCCTGCGGTTACGACACCACCCTGGGCAAAAACTGGTCGTAGTTTCCCTAGTACTTCAGTAGTGGTACTTCTGCGTACACCTTCATCTGTATCAATAGTTTGCGTAGTAGAAACTCTTTTGTTGTTTTTCACAAATACGTGATCTACTTCGACAGGTACGATCTGGCTTTTGAATTTTCCCCCATCAATTGCAGCCGCTGCTTTGACGTGGGAGTTGTAAGCAAATTCATCCGCAGCTTCCCGGCTAATATTGTATTTGCCCGCGACAGCTTCAGCTGTCAGACCCATACTTGCCAGATAATTTGGCGTACTGCTGGCCACTTTGTAGCTGGGAGCCAGTTTATATCCCGTCATCGGGATGGCACTCATACTTTCAGCTCCACCAGCTAAATAGATTTGTCCCATACCTGCTCGCACCTTGGCTACAGCCATGGAAATTGTCTCTAAACCAGAGGCACAGTAGCGGTTTACCGTGACACCGGGGACATCTTTTCCCAGTGCACGCATGGAGATCTGACGCCCAATCTGAAGTCCTTGTTCTCCTTCTGGGTTGGCACACCCGACGAATACATCGTCGACTAATTTAGGATCTAATTCAGGGGTTTGAGCCAACAAATGTTCTAGAACATCAACCGCGAGGTCATCGGAGCGGTAATTTCGGAACCCCCCTTTCTTGGCTCGACCAACTGCTGAACGATATGCTTTTACAATATATGCTTCCATGATTATATTTATTTGAAACCAGTGATAAACTGGTGATTTGAGAAATAGGTTGGGCAAGCTGCCCTTCCATTACTCGACCGTCCGGTCAAGCTTAACACTCGCTTAGTTTCTCAAAGGTTTATTTGTTTGTAACATATGCTGGATTCTGGCCTTGGTCTTGTCCTCACCAGCGAGACTCAAGAATGCTTCTCTTTCCAGATCCAATAGGTATTGCTCGGATACTTTTTGTGTGCCGGTTAGATCACCTCCACAGAGAACCCATGCAATTTTCTTAGCGATCACGATATCATGCTCAGATGCGTAATTGCCGAGGCGTAGCTCATTGGCTGCAGCATATAGAGCTCCCAAGCCAGTTCTACCCAGGACCGTTACATCCGTTCTCTGGATGGGTTGGGTGTAGCTTTCAGCCAATTTCAAGACTTTCTTTTTAGCCTCAGCGATATTTCGGTCCTTATTCAGTACCACGGAATCTCTTCCATCGATCATATAGCCGTAGTTGAAGGCCTGCGCGGCTGATGTTCCGACCGAAGCCATAGCGATATTCCTAAAGCGGTCAATCAGACTTGGAATCTGTACGTCCCCTTCAAAGAAAGAGTCTGAGGCTCTCAAGGCAAACTCCTTGGTACCTGATCCACCAGGGATCAAGCCAACGCCTACCTCTACCAATCCGATGTAAGATTCGGCCGCCGCTACGGCAGAATCACAGTGCATCAAGGTCTCACAGCCACCGCCTAGTGCCATTCCTTGGATCGCGGCAACCACAGGGATGCTAGAGTAACGACAACGCATGGTGGTTTGCTGGAATAGATTTACGGCCATATCCATTTGCTCATAATCTCCTTGATAGGCTAGCATACCGATCATCATGAGGTTAGCGCCGACAGTAAAATTCGTTGCGTTATTGCCGATCACTAAGCCCTTCCATTCTCCTTCCTCCGCTATCTGGATAGCTTCATTGATACCTCTCAACACCCCTTCACCCATAGCATTGTATGGGCTGGTAAATTCAAGACACAAGACACCATCCCCAATGTCGTGAAGCAGCACTTCCGCGTTCTTGAATACTGGTGTATTATCTCGGTAGTTATCTAGTATAATAAACTCCTCTGCACCAGGAATCGCTTCATAAGACTTACTATCAATATTGTAGTATTTTTTCTGGCCTCCTTCTCGCTTGTAGAAAGATGTATGACCAGCGGCTACCATTTCTTTCACCCAGGCAGCAACGGTCTCTCCTTCCGCTTCTGCCTGTTTGATGCCTTCTTCGATGCCGATCAAGTCCCAGTATTCAAATGGACCAAAGTCCCAAGCGTAGCCGGCTGTCATGGCATCGTCTATGCTGTAGAACTGATTACATATTTCAGGTACTCGGTTAGAGCAGTAGGCAAACAAGCCCAAGAGGGACCGACGGATCAATTCCCCGCCCTTATCTTCAGATTTGAATAACTGAGGAATTCGTTTGGTTGCATCATCAACTTGCTTTGCTAACTTCAAGCTTGGGAGATCTACACGTTCTGGCTTCTGGTACTCCAGCGTCTCCAGGTTCAACTCCAACACGATTCTGCGACCTTTCTCATCTTTTTCTTTAGTACGCTTGTAGAATCCTTGACCAGACTTGTTGCCTAGAAACTTATTGTCCAAAAGAAACTGCATATACTTAGGAACCTCAAAAGTGCCTGCCTGCTCGTCATCTGGACAATTCTCTCTTACTCCTTTAATAACGTTAGTACCTGTATCATGTCCCACCAAATCACCGAGTCGGAAAGTACCGGTTTTAGGACGACCAATAGCTGGTCCCGTTAGCTTGTCTACGGTACTGATGTTCAATCCTAGTTCTGTAGTCAACTGGTAAACTTTGGCAGAAGCATATACGCCAATGCGGTTTCCGATAAATGCTGGCGTGTCTTTAGCCAAAACCGTTTGTTTTCCTAGGAAGACGTCGCCATAGTGCATAAAGAAATCAATGATCTCCTGCTTGGTCTCAGCAGTAGGAATGATTTCGAATAAGCGTAAATACCGAGGTGGGTTGAAAAAGTGAGTTCCACAGAAATGAGCCTTGAAGTCATCACTTCGACCATCCAACATCAAATGAATAGGAATTCCGGAGGTATTTGAAGTCACTAAGCTCCCTGCTCTCCGGTATTTGTCGACCTTCTCAAAAATCTGCTTCTTGATATCAAGCCTTTCAATCACGACTTCAATCACCCAATCTGCATCTGCGATCTTTTCAAAATCGTCATCGAAATTTCCAGTAGTAATACGGGAGGCAAAGGGTTTATCATACAAAGCAGCCGGTTTAGCCTTTAAAGCTGCTTTCAGTGCTCCGTTCACAATTCGATTGCGCGCGGCAGGGATGGCCTTCTCTTCCTCTTTGAGGTCAAAAGGCACAATATCCAGCATGAGGACCTCTAAGCCAATATTGGCGAAATGACAGGCGATTCCGGAGCCCATTACACCCGAGCCTAAGACGGCTACTTTCTTGATTCTTCTGCTCATATTATTATTGAAAGATTTTAAATTCTAGGATTGATACTTAGAACTGATTTGAACTTATTGAAAAGATGATGATATACTGTAATAACATCGAAATCTCAATTCGGGTTGAAAATTAGCGAATTTTCGCTATTTGGCCAATTATTAAGCTTTATTGCCGTAATATTTGATGTTTTATCGCTGTTGAGCCAAGAAGTAGATCAGCTCATCGTGTAATCTAGGTCCTCCTTTGTCAAAGACGTCAAAATGATCTGCTCCTGGGACCCTAATGAAGTGTTTATTCGAGCTTGGCAGGGCTTGGTAGATCTGTTCCCCATTATCGACTGAAATATTCTCATCTTGTTCACCGTGAATCAACAGAATTGGCTGCTCTAATTGACTAGCTACCTGTGCCGGGCAAACGCTTCCAGGATCAAAGTCCGCGATCCAACCGGCTCTTCGCAGCGCTCGATTGGAGATTTTCCTAGAACCCAATCCTTGTAAAATCCGATTGCGGTAGTCGAAGACGACCTGCTCAAGGTCAGCGAAGGTGCTTTGGACGATACCAAAGGACAAATGGGGCTCGATGGCTAGGGATTGTAATGCGATCGCTCCCCCTAATGAATTACCCCAGATGCCAATTTTAACCCCGGGAAGTTTTTCCTGAATCCAATTTACGATGACTCGTATGTCTTGCTTTTCTTTATAGCCAAAGGTGCAATATCTACCTCCACTCTGGCCATGTGCTCTTCCATCAAATACAACCGATGCAAAACCCTGGTTCGCCAACCAGTCTGCCATGCCCATGAAGTGCTCCTTTTTACCACCTATACCATGCACAAAGATGACCACAGACTGCGTTTCCGACTGATTAGAAGGGCGAAAAGCTGCGGATAACTTCAAGTGGTCCGAGGTAACAAGTTCAAAATTTTGGAAACTCCCACGATCAAAATCGGGAATATCATACCGATGACCTGGAGGAGGAATGATGATGAGGAAAGGAGACAGAAACTCAGCTGCCAACCAGCCCACGAACAGCAAGATGAAGGCGGTACTTAGCATTGACTTTAGCCGTTTATATATCCAAGCGGGCATAGCTTGATCGTAATTGGGATTAAAGGAGAAGTATCGGCTTTGCAATTTAAGAAAATATTAGCATCACTTCCAGTTGATCTAGGTATTAGCCGCTTCGCCTTTAACGCCCTATTAACCACATTTCTAGTGTTTTGAACTTATATTTGAGGAGAACCAAATCAATCTAACAAAACATATGATAAGAATCTTACTCTGTATAGTCAGCCTGCTATTTTTGGCTCCTAATCTAATTGCTCAGGAAGAAACAGTAGATCAGAAAGATGCCCCTTATCACATTTTCTTTAGCCCCTACTTTCAAATGGGGTTGCCGCAAGAAGTTCTAAACACCAATATCGATAAGATTGGCTACGGAGGTGGAGGGGTAATCGTTTTCCAGATTCGCCGTCTACCGGTGTTCGCTGGGGTCGATATGACCTTTCTTAATTTTGATCGAGAATCTGAGAGATATACCGACAACACCGAGTGGACAAGTCGGACCAATCTATTCATGGGGCATGGCGTCTTACGCTTTCAACCCTTCGTTGATTTCCCAATTTACCCTTACTTTGATGCCCTCTTTGGAGTCAAGCATTTCTATGCTCGGACCACCATTGAATTTCTGGATACAGATGAATCGGATAGTAGCGGCAATGGTTCCGACACAGCTCTAAGTTATGGGATTGCAGCAGGGGCCCAGTTTGCCATCTTTGGGAACCCCGGAATCACTTTGGATTTCCGTTGTTCATACCTTCCTGGCAATAATGCTACCTACTTCGCTCGGGATCCCAATGCTACTGGCCCTTTTGATGACCCTATTGAGGCTTTCCAACGGCGTACTTCACCTACTCCAGTACTACTGCTGCAACTGGGAGTTACCATGAACCTCACTGATCCTTATTTTCAGATGCAATAAGTGCGGAACGGATTGAGTGTATTTGAATCTGTGATTTTGAGCGCTAAATCTGATCCATCAAAGAGGCCTTCATGCGTTGAAATTCTTCTTCTGAAATCACGCCTGATTCTCTGAGTTCACCCAGCTGTTTCAATTTGGCTAGGGCATCACCGCCTTTGTCATTTTTGACTTGATCCTTTTCCTTTTTCCACTGCTCAGCTTGTTGTTTGCCCTTTTCATATTCCTCTTCGAAAATGGCCCGAGCGCTGGTGGGGTTAAAGTTTGCAAAGGTTCCGCCTGATTCAAAATGTCTCTTGAAAACCTGTCCAACCGCATAGGTCGAGGCTCCGGACATGATGGCCATGGATACGCCACCCAGTAAAGATCCAACAACTGGAACTATCTTAATAAAGCTAGCTCCGATTCTAGCGAAGATACTTCCTGTTAAGGCCGTGATCAGGCCCTTGTCGATTCCTGTTTGATTAGGTACGCCATAGGCCTGTGCTAGTTGTTTTACCATATCTAATTGGACAGCTGTTACGGCGGCAATATCTAGGATAGGGATGGGAACCAAACCTGCTCCCATACTAATCATGACTTGGGTTTTTATGATGGAATCAGCTTGATTTGAGTTACTCATATGAGATGTGATAAGATTGATAGGTGATGAACCTTAGTTTTTGAATTAGATTTATGGCTCTTATTGAGCGAAGACCCTCAATTTAGTTTAATTTGATGTTTCATGCAAGAAGTGCTTTTGGTGACCTGTCGTGCGCTGTGCTGCTGAAGGTATTTCCCCTACCATAAATAATAAATATTCATTAAGATGCTTTTGCCGTTTTACGCTAAAATTAGGACATGCACAATTTTTGGACTTCTATTGTCTACTAGTATGCTCTTGGCCCAAGAACCTATTCTTGCACTTGATTTCGAGGATAGTGAATCTTCTTACTTGCGCGAACAACTAGATGGGGAGCAGGCTGTATATCGGGCTGATTTGCTTCAACCACAATTTGCGCCAGGAATCAGGGGGAAAGCGCTTGATCTTTCTTCGGATGCGCTATTGCGCATGCCCGCCAGATTAGATTCCAATGTGCAGATAGATTACCAACAAAAGAGTTCTTTCTCCTTTCAAATTTGGGTAAAAACCAAGAAGAATGCCCCTCAAGGTACACCTATAGCCGGCAACAAACCTGCTAATCAGCCGGCCATTCCGGGCTGGCAAATCTACAGCCAGGAAAATGGAGCCTGGGCTCTTAATCTGGCAGATAGTACACGGCAGTATAACTACCGGCCGACTGCTGAAAGGCAAGCCATTAATGATGGTCTTTGGCATCAAATAGTTTTTACACTAGATCGAAACAAGCAGGAACTTTGGATGTATAGGGATGGTCGCAATGTCGCTATTTATAATGTAGATGGTCTTTCAAGTTTGAGCAATGCTCATGCTACCGTGATTGGCGGTTCAGATGAAAAATGGGAGTATGGATCTGTAGGACAATGGTATGCTTTCAATGGATATCTTGATGAAGTCAAGATGTGGGATCGTTCGCTTTCCCCGTCTGAAGTAGAGCAGCTGTATTCTGATCGTTGTCCGCAGGCCCTAGTACCTACTCCCTTTTTTGGAGGACAGCTCAAAGTCATGGCTTGGAATATTTGGCATGGAGGCCACCGGTATGGACAACAGGTGGGAGTACAGCGCGTTATCGAAACGATTAAGCGTGCCCAGCCGGATATCGTCGGTTTGATCGAGACTTATGGATCAGGTGAGATTATTGCAGATTCCTTGGGGTACCATTTTTATTTGATTAGTTCCAATCTATCTATCATGAGCCGTTTCCCAATCGTTGAAACGGTTAAGGCTTTTCGTCCCTTCAACTTCGGGGGAGCAATGCTAAAGATCGATGAGCAGCAAGAATTATTATTCCTAAATACCTGGCTTCATTATCTACCTGATTATCTGTCGAATGCCGAGAAGGGAACTCTATCTTCAGAAGAATTGATTTTGGCAGAGGCAGATACTCGGCACGATGAAGTGAAACAAATCCTAAGCGAAACGCAGGGGCTATGGGACAACGCGGATGAGATGCCAGTAATCATGTCTGGGGATTTCAATAGTGGATCACATTTGGACTGGACGGAAGCTACCAAGGATATACATGCAGGATATAAGGTTTCTTGGCCAGTCAGCAAGGAGATGGAGCAAGCAGGGTTTAAGGATAGTTACCGTGAACTACACATTAATCCATTGGTAGATCCCGGCCTGACCTGGACGCCAAGGGCAGCAACTTCCTCCAATAAGTACGGCCTCCGAGATCGAATTGATTACATTTACTATAAGGGAGAAGCTTTGCTGCCCATCGTTTCAAAGGTAATTGATCAACACCCCATTCTATTTCCCTCCGATCATGCTGCGGTCTTGACGGTTTTTAAGCTCAAAACACCCGATCGCTAGACCCATTAATTCTAGCGCCCCGGGACGCCCCCAATACCTGGATTAACTCTATAGATATAATAGGGAGCCTTGGCTCGCATATGCTTTTTGGAACGTAGCATTTGATCGGGTATGGCACTATCGGTGAAATACAAATAGCCATCTCCGCCAAAGCTACAACCGTCAGCCCAGCGAATTCGATCCACATCCTGAATTAGTGTCTGCATCTCGCCATTAGGACTCATCCGATCAATGGCCCCATAGTCCACTGCGGTAATGTAGACATTATTGAGTGTATCTATACTCAGACCATCACTTAGAGATTTAGTGCCGACTCGGACCACACGTTCCGCCAATTCAGGTGCGGATAACTGCTCATTCAATAAATCCGCTGTACTGACCTTAAATAGCCCGTCATGTGCCATCGCTCCATAGTATATCCACTCCCCATTGGCATCGATGACCAGCCCGTCTATGCCTGGTTTCAAGTTAACTATGCCCCCAAAGAATTTCATGGTTTTGGTCTTGTTTCTCGGGATCCAATTCTGCGCCACAACGCTAGGGTGATTTTCCAGCAAACGCTTAGACTGCCCCGTTTCCATGTTGTATACCACTAATGCCGGGTTTTTGCCGAAGAAGCTGACATCAGCCACATAGACTACCTTCCCATCTGGTGATACTTGGAGATCATTGAAAAAAGAGCCTTTTTCAGCCACCTCACTCGGAAAGGTATAATCATGAACTACCTCATTGCTGCTAAGATCAAAGGCTAGCAATCTCACGGCTTGAAAACCATGATTCCCA
>CAJXPD010000337.1 GCA_913057785.1 uncultured Lewinella sp.
ATCTTTTGGTTTGCGGCGTACCGTGGGTAGCGGTATTTGCATTCTCTCGCTCATGTATTTAGTCGTCAAGCTTTCAGTAGCTTCCGTATAGATCTCTTCGTAGGGACCAGCAAATACGACCTCGCCGCCATGGATACCAGCATGTGGCCCAATGTCGATCAAGTAATCAGCACTCTTGATGATATCCTCTTCATGCTCCACGACAATAACCGTGTTGCCAAGATCCCTTAGCGATCGGAGGACAGAAACTAGCCGATTGGTATCCTTGGGGTGTAAACCGATGCTCGGTTCGTCCAGGATATACATCGAACTAGTCAGGTTACTTCCCAAGGTCCGGGTTAGGTTAATACGTTGAGTTTCTCCTCCGCTTAAGGTAGAAGAGAGGCGATTCAGGGTTAGATAACCCAAACCTACGCTGCACATAAAGGAAAGTCGATTGTTGACCTCGAGGATCAATCGCTTGGCCACCTTTGTGTCGAAATCACTCAATTGCAAGTTCAAGAAGTAATCTCTTAGCTCATCGATAGGCATCTCTACTAGATCGGGGATGTTCTTTTCCCCCACCTTGACGTAAGTGGCTTCTTTTCGTAGTCTTCCTCCGTCACAAGTATGGCAAGTAGTTCGTCCCCGATACCTGGCCAACATCACCCGATTTTGGATTTTATAAGTCTTTTCTTCCAATTCGTCAAAAAAAGCATTGATGCCATTAAAGTACTTGTTGCCTTTCCAAAGCAATTTCTTCTCCGCCTTACTTAGGTCTTGATAAGGGGTGTGTATAGGAAAATCAAAGTGATGAGCACTTTCTAATAACTGAGTTAACCATAGACCATATTTCTCTCCCTTCCAGCAAGCTATTGCTCCTTCGAAAACCGACATGGCCATATTGGGAATCACCTTGGCTTCATCTATACCCATCACCCGTCCAAAGCCTTCACAAGTAGGACAAGCCCCATAAGGATTGTTAAAATTGAATAGGTGAGGAGAGGGTTCCAGAAAAGTCATGCCATCCAGTTCAAAGCGGTTGTTGAAGTCCTTGGTCTCCCCCCCAATGATTTGAACAATGCAATCTCCTTCACTTTCGTAGAAGGACGTTTGTACGGAATCGGCAATTCTCTTTCTATTTTCTACATCTTCTGACTTTACCGTAAATCGGTCAATCAGAATCATGACATCCTTGGGGCTAAGTTCAGCCAGTGGCTGCTTTAGTAGTTTTCCGTTTTCTTCTAGAAAATCTTCTATGCGTTGGAGCTTGTCTTCAAAAACAATTCGGGTATATCCTTTCTGCAACAGCAAACTGAGTTCCTGCTCGAGCAATCGTTCCTTGTACTTGATTGGAAGAGGGATAAGGAGCTGCACTTTGGTATCTTCCTCAAACTGATGGATATAGTCTGAGACATCGGCTACTTCATGTTTTTTAACCTGTTTTCCAGTTACCGGAGAGTAGGTCTTTCCCACCCTAGCGTATAATAGCCGAAGATAATCGTATAGTTCCGTTAAGGTCCCTACAGTTGAGCGGGCATTCGCAGTGCTCACCTTTTGTTCGATAGCGATGGCTGGACAAATTCCCTTGATATAGTCTACTTCGGGTTTCTTCATCCGCATCAAGAACTGGCGGGCATAGGAAGAAAGACTTTCTACGTATCGACGCTGGCCCTCGGCATATAGAGTATCCATGGTGATCGAGGACTTTCCCGAACCGGAAACACCCGTTACCACAACCAATTGATTCTTAGGGATGGTTAAGTCAACATTCTTAAGATTATTGGCTTTGGCTCCCTTGATGTAAATACCTTTCTTTAAGTCAATTTTGGTAGGCTCTTCCGCTACAGCACTTGATGATTTCTTAGCCATGGATAGCAATGCACTTATGGTGATGAAGGATACTAAGGTGACGAATTTACACACCTTCAAGAACAAAAATTCAAACTTATGGTTTTCTCTGGATTATTTTTTCTTCTATCGAAAGAGAATGGACATTTATCCATGAAAAGTCGACTTTTATCGGGAAATCACATTAACAAGTGTAAGCTGCTTTGCAAATAAATGAAAAAACTTATAATAAGAAGATTATGCGGACGAATAGGTTTAATTATTGTTTTTGTTCTGAATTAATTCGCTATTTTGGGGCCTTCGGAATTATATGTTGCAAGTCGAGGAATTTTATTTTGTTATTTCAGTTAAATAAGTGTTAAGGTTTCAAAAAAATATGCGATAAACTTGTATCAATTGCCAAGATGATCCTATATTTGGCGCTGTATTCATTTCTATTCCATTTACTTCTTTCACCAAAACTGTTGACTATAGATAGTAACTTTTACACTAAATAATTCTTTCAAGAAGGATAATCCCAAGCACGCTTTTAAATTATTTAGTTATGCAAGTTACGCCGCTTAATGATCAACAGCTTATTGCACGCTATCTTGAAGGTGATGAAAGAGCATTTGAAGAGCTTCTGAACCGTCACCAGCAAAAAATTTACACTTCCATTTATCTGTTTGTCAAGGAACAAAGCCTTGCCGAAGACATTTTCCAAGAAGTCTTTATCAAGATTATTGACACCCTTCGTAAGGGTAAGTACAATCATGAAGGAAAATTCCTACAATGGGCGCTTCGTATCTCGTACAATATGTGCGTAGACTACTTCCGCAGAACCAAGCGTAGGCCACAAGTTTCACCGACTGAGACTTTTGACATTTTTGATGTACTTCCTTTGACCGAAGAAAATGCGGAACAGAACATCATCCGCAGTCAGACGCATGATAAGGTCCGTAAGTTGGTGAATATGCTACCTCCTGAGCAAAGAGAGGTAGTCATTCTACGCCACTACGCCGATATGAGCTTCAAGGAAATCGCAAAGCTGACCAGAGTAAGCATTAATACTGCCTTAGGCAGAATGCGCTATGCCTTGATCAACATCAGAAAAATGGTAGAAGAGAAGGAAGTTATCCTACAGTAATTTCCGTGAAAACCATTTTGTTTGCACACCGAAATGGAAAGCCATTAATGCTGGCACCATTCCCCCTTATTCCGGTTTAAGCAAGTTTGCCAGCTATAATGTGCTATAATATGGGCCTTTCAGATAACTTCTGAAAGGCCCATTGTTTTTCATCTCAGATGAAAAAGACTCATTTGTAGTCTTTTTTTAATTTAAATGACTACATTTAAGTCTAAAATGAACTAAATGAGCAAATATCGTCTAGGAGAATTTGAAGAAGTGGTGCTGTTAACCGTAGCGGTGCTATATGGCAAGGCCTATGGTGTGGCTATACTGTCAGAGATCGAGGAACGCTTGAATCGAGAGGTAAGCATTGGTTCATTACGTACCGTTTTGAATCGCTTAGAAAAAAAGGGGTGCCTATCTTCTGAATTTGGAGAATCGACAGCTATGCGGGGCGGCAAACGCAAGCGCTTTTTTAAGGTGACGAAATATGGGCAGAAAGTACTACAGGAGACCAGAGCACAACGACAGCAATTATGGGATGCTATTCCCAAGACTGCATTTGAATAATCAACTTCAACTAGAGAAACACCCGTGCCAGATCAAAAATTTAAAGACCCACCAAAGTGGCCTAGCCGCTTACTACGTTGGTTTTGCCGAGCAGAACTGTTGGAAGACATCGAAGGTGATCTGATGGAGCGATACCAGATGAGGATTACTAGCGATGGCTTATCCAAAGCCAATAGTTACTTTCTCAAACAGGTGTTTTTACTCTTTCGTCCCGGTATCATTAAACACCCTCGACTACCCTTTTTACGAAATCACAACGACATGTTAAACAAATACTTTCAATACACAGCGAGGCAACTCCTCAATGCCAAAAACTACGCAGTGATCAATATTTTTGGCTTAGCGGTCGGTATTGCTGCTTGCTTAATTATTCTCCTGTACATCAATGAAGAGTGGAGTTATGACACATTCCATGCAGAATCTGATTCTATTTATCGAGTCACGACAGATGAGACTGAAGACGATGGTGTTGTCCGACATTTAGCCAACGCCTATCCTCCTTTAGCTCCTTTGCTGGCCTCAACTTATCCCGAGATCACCGAAGTATGCCGGTACTTCCCGAGTAATCTATCCGTAAAGAACCCAGAGAATAATACGATAAACCAGGAGAGTCAATTCTTCTTTGGAGATTCGGTGTTCTTCGAAATGTTCACCTTCCCATTTGAGCAAGGGACAGCCGAGACTGCCTTGGATCAACCTAATGCCGTGGTCTTGACCCATTCTACCGCACGGAGATATTTCAAGGGGGAAGATCCAATGGGCAAGTCGCTCTTGTTGGAGGGAGGGATAGACATAAAAGTTACTGGCGTAATTGAAGATATCCCTGCCAATTCAAGTCTGCAATTTGATTTCCTTGCTGCCATTCCCCTGGTGCGTAAAGTAATGGGGGATTGGGCCTTGCATCCCCAGCATTCCTGGTATTATCCGCCGATGTACACCTTTATCAAGGTTCCAAATAAAGATGATGCGGAACGTCTCATAGAAGGAATGCCTTCGTTTAGTGAAAACCACCTTTCAGAGCGCTTGGCAGAGCAGAAGCGCTTCAACATGCAACCATTACACCGGGTACACTTTGAAAGCTTGGAAGGGGATTTGGAACCTGCAACCAATCCTTCGGTCCTACATATTCTGTTGGCTGTGGCTTTCTTGATACTGGCCATCGGTTGCTCCAATTATATCAACCTGGCCCTTTCAAGAGGAGTACAACGGTTTCGTGAAATCGGTATGAGAAAGGTATTGGGAGCGGGGAATGGTCATATCCTTATGCAGCTGAGTGTGGAAAGCTTTTCTTACTTGGCCCTAGCCTTGTTGTTGGCCCTAGGCATGGTGCAACTGGCGCTGCCTCATTTTAATGGGATTATGGAGCGAGAATTGAGCCTGTGGACAAACGGCGGATGGTATTTGTCACTCGGTACCCTCTTAGTCTTGGGGTTGATGGGACTAATTAATGCTTTTTTTCCCTATTTGGCTGTTACCCGTTTTGATTTAAACAATGTGATCAAAGGAGGGAAGAGTCTAAAGGTAAACCTGAATGGGGGAGGAGTAATCAAGAATGGATTTGTCGTTTTTCAGTTTGTTACCGCCATTGCTCTTCTGGTGGCGACCTTCACCATACAACAACAGCTGCGTTTTATACAGCAAAAGAATCTGGGCTTGCAGGCGGAACAGGTCATGATCATACCGATTAGAGATGACAGTATCCAGAACAACTTTAGCACTGCAAAAGAATTGATGCTGAGCGTACCTGGCGTGAATTCGGTTTCTGCCATTTCGAATTTTCCTTGGGAGCGTGGCTATTATAATTTTCAATCCACTATAAATGGGCAGGGGAAGTCCATAGAAGCTAATCTTCAAACCCTGCTGGTTGAAGAGGATTTCGTACCCACGCTTAATATGGAGATGGTGCAAGGTCGTTCCTTTTCCAAGGATTTTGGAAGTGATGCTACCGGGGCTTTTATTCTCAATGAAGCCGCAGCTAGGAAGTTCAATATTCAGAATCTAGATGGCTTACGGATCAATATGTCTAGTATCAATGCAGGCGATCCGAAAGTGGGAGAGGTAGTGGGGATTGTGAAAGACTTTCACCTAAAGTCTCTGCACCATGAGATGGAACCTGTGGTGCTTACAGTTGCCCCTCAATCCTACTTTTTGGATAATTTTGTAATTCGCTTACAAACCGATGATTTAGAGCAATATATCAACCAGTTATCCAGTATTTGGCAATCGGAAATTTCTGAGCGCCCCTTCGAATACTTTTTCTTGGATGAAGCATTTCAGGCATTTTATCTCAAAGAAAGTCGATTGGCAAAGATCTTCAGCTACTTCGCAATCTTGGCGCTTATCATTGCCGGCCTTGGTTTGTTTGCTCTAGCGGCTTATCTGAGTGAACGAAGAATGAAGGAGATGAGTATCCGGAAGATTTTGGGAGCTGCTGTATGGCAAATTGTTGGACTTTTGTCTAGAGATTTCGTGCGCCTGGTACTCATTGCCATTGTGGTAGCTTCTCCCTTGGCTTGGTTGGGCATGAACTACTGGTTAAGTGATTTTGCTTTCCGGGTGGATTTACACTGGTGGGTATTTGTTGGCGCTGGTCTGATGACTTTAGCCATTGCGGTAGGTACGGTGAGTTTGCAAGGGCTAAAAACAGCAAGGGCTAACCCTGTGGAAAGTATCCAGCAAGACTAGGCCATAGGCTGCCAACCTTGGATTTGCTGGATGATATGCTGCGCGCTACGTACGGCGCCTTCCATATAGCCAGGGAACTGGGAAGCAGTTTCCGCTCCAGCAATGAACAGTTTGCCATCTACATAGGGGGCCTGGTATAAGCTATGTCCATTGTTTTGGTGGGGTAGCACATGCCCTTCGTATGGGGTGTAGGTAAAGGATTCCTTTCTCCAAACTGCTTCTTGATAATCTAGGAATTGTTCAACTTCCTTGCCATAATACTTGCGCAATTGCATCAGGATAAGGTTTAGTCGATCCGCCTTGGTCATGGAAAAGTAGGCGCCATTTAAGAAGCCCTTGAGCGCGTAAAACTGGTCTTCAAAATCCGCGTGATCATACATTTCTGGGATGGGACCTACATTGCTGAAAATCGTACCACTCGAGTGACCCTTCCTCCAAAAGGGCGTGGAGAATCTTAGGCCCACCTTAATGGATTCCCCCATCCAGGTGTGGGTCTGTTTCATAAGTTGGGTAAGGTCAGCGGGTAAGGCCGGCTCGACTTTTATCCGGGCTAGCAGTAGGTGTGGAGGAAGAGTGGACACCACAAGGGGAGCCTCGAATACAACATCATTACTCTTCACCTGCAACTTATCGCCTACTGATTGAATCGATTCAACGATCTGATTTAGGTGAATCTGATCGGGCTTGATCCTAGCAGCTAGTTGCTGGATTAAGGCTGATGATCCTCCCTTTATTCTGTAGCTGGGTTCGTTATTGGGGGGTAGGGTCACCAATTGATGTGGACTGGTTGAAATAGGTTCGTATATAGCCTTTTGTCCCAATACTTGCTCGAAGGTTTCGATGCCTAATTCCTGTAGGAGGGCATTGAGTTGGGTGTGTTTACTCCCCAACCAAGTGGCACCCATTTCGATAGGAGCAGTTCCATCCTGATAGGCAGTCAGGATTCTTCCGCCTAAACGTCCTCTAGCCTCAAGTATGGATACGGTAAGGTTTTGCGCTCGAAGTAAATAGGCTAGGGTGAGCCCCGTAAGGCCAGCCCCAATGATGACTAAGTCGGATTTTCTTGACTCCATGTGTAAGCTCAGACTTAAGTCATTTATTGTGAAAGAGTGGCAAAGTCCTTGGCGAAATAAGTGATAATGGCATCAGCTCCGGCTCTGTGGATACTAAGGAGTGCTTCGGGCATTGCCTTTTCGTATTCAAGCCAGCCATTGCGACAAGCGGCCATCAACATGGCGCACTCTCCACTCACATGGTAGGCCGCAATCGGAAGCTCGAAATTCTCCTTCAGCAAGGCAATAACGTCCAAGTAATGTAAGGCGGGCTTAACCATTAGGAAATCTGCTCCCTCTGCCGTATCCAATTCGGCTTCGATGAGGGCTTCCCGTTTGTTAGCCGGATCCATTTGGTAGGTCTTCTTATCCTTGGGAATATCGTCACTCGCCTTTGGCGCACTATCCAAGGCATCTCGGAAAGGGCCGTAGAAAGCACTGGCATATTTGGCGGTGTAAGACATGATTCCGGTATCGGTATAACCAGCTTGATCCAAGGACTCGCGTATGTGCTGGACTCTACCGTCCATCATGTCCGATGGGCCTATTAAGTCGAAACCTGCTTCCGCTTGGGCTACTGCCATTTTCCCTAAAACACCTAGTGTCTCGTCATTTACGATCTTACCGCCTCGGACAATGCCATCATGGCCATCAATGCTATATGGGTCCAGGGCGACATCGCTAATCAAACAAGCTTCTGGGAAACGAGCTTTGATCTCTAAGGCTATCTTTAGATAAAAGTTATCAGGATGGTAACTGAACGTTCCGGTTTTGTCTTTATGTTCCTCTGGAATAGCCGGGAATAGAATGAAATTCGAAATGCCTAAACCCAGGCATTCTTCCACCTCAATCAAAGCTTTATCTAAGGAAAGTCGGTAGTTATTAGGAAGGGAGGGAATCTCATCCTTAATACCTTGGCCTTGCACGAGGAATAGTGGCTGAATAAGGTGATTGCTGCTTAATTGGGTTTCACGTACCAAGCCTCGAATAGCGGCCGATTTTCTATTTCGTCTGGGTCTTTTCAACATGTTTGTAGGATATTATGGGTGTGTTTTGTCTCTTTTGGGAACAGGGTCATGACCATGTGGGCCCCAAGGATGACATTTACCTATACGTTTAATTCCTAGCCAGGTTCCTTTCAATATACCCCACTCTTGAATGGCTTCAATAGTATACTGCGAACAGGTCGGTTGGAAACGGCATTTACTAGGTCCAAGGATTGGTGATATGGACAACTGATAGAACCGGATCGGAAGGATGAATATTTTTCTAAGTAGCTTCTTCATTACTCAGGCTTCATCAACATTATTCATTACTTAAATTTCACTTGATCAGAACTTTCCCCCTTTTTAAACAACCACATCCCCCCTTGGTTGCGTGGCCCCTTGACTTGTACAATATTTTGTTGATCATCAAAGATTTCCATGAGGATATCATTGGTCACGGCGAGGCTATTGATTTGCTGAATTCCTTCTATTTCTAGGTAGCACCAAAGGGATAGTAGATCTTCGGAGATTTCTTTACCCAGATAGTTGTAGGCACGTTCTTTTCCATTGACTTTCAGGATAAAATGCCTATTCAAGTATTGTTCGAAATAAGTTTCAGCATCAGGTGCTTCCTTTGGCGTACATAGCGCTAGCTTATCGTGACCTTCCACTCGTAAGGCCTCTTCCAGGTCATCAATGAATATTTGTAGACTGACCTGTACGGCTTGATCAGTAGTACTGTATTCGATCAAGCACTTACTAAGGTGATAGTCATGCTTAAATCCTAGTAATAGCAAACTGAATAGAAGATATCGCATACAGTTGATTTTGAACTATTAAAATGGAATCCGTTCAAGACACATGATTAGAGCTGGACCAGCGGCCATCCCTGATATAAAGAGATTCCAATCTAAAGTCTTAACGCGTAACAAGTGAGTGAAAGTGAAAGCAAGACCAAGAATAATGGCTACAATGCCCAATTGGCCTAATTCTACTCCAACATTAAAGGCAAAAAGCTGGCTCACTAAGCTGTCCTCTTCGCCGGGCATCAGCATGGATCTAAGGAAGTTAGAAAAACCGAGCCCATGAATCAAGCCAAATCCCAAGGCCAGTAGATAATTGATCCTCCATTTCTTGTCCTGATTGAGTTCCGGATCAGGTCTGGAAATGACATTGTACAAGGAAGTAGCGAGAATCGTAACTGGAATCAAAAATTCAATCCATTTAGCAGAAACGCGAATTACGTCGAGTGCAGCCAAAGCTAAGGTTAAGGAGTGACCAATGGTGAAGGCAGTGACGAGGATAGCAACCTGCTTCCAGTGCTTCAAACTATAGATAGCGCATAGGGCGACAAGGAACAAAATATGATCATATCCTTCAAGATCCAATATATGATTGAATCCTAACTCTAGGTATGTAGAAAACTGCGATTGCATTTTTGCTGCAAAGGTAAGAAAAAAGGCACCGGAGAGGAGGTGGGAATAATTGCTAATTAATGCAAAATTAATATATAAAATTTTAACAAATAAGAGAATAATCTGTAACTTTACGAAGCTTCGCAAAGATACTGCTGACAGGCCATTGGGAATTCCTGATTGGACTGTTCTGAGAGCTATTGCCTACATATTCCTCCCTAATTAAGACGGTATATCCCATTGAACAAGATTATCCATTTGAAGAATCAAATGCACAGCAGGCCTGTGTGTTGACATAAAGATCTTTTTGTTTAACCCGGTTTGAGCAAGTGCCCACTTGAGATTAAACCAAAATCCAGAATATGGAAAACTTTACTAAGCAATTTATTTCTTACGCTTTCCTCTTAGCTGCCGCTTTAGGGATTAGCTTCAATCTGCATGCTCAGGATTGTAGCGACCTCTTTATCTCGGAGTATATCGAAGGTAGCAGTAACAACAAGTGTATTGAGATCTACAACCCCACCGGTTCTGCAATAGACCTAAGCAGTTATACCTTGGCTTTTTACTTCAATGGTAGTAATAGCCCTAGTAATCCACAGATTCAACTAGTGGGTAGCTTGGCCGCGGGAGATGTATATGTAGTATGTGATGATGGTTCGGCAGCGCAGTTTTTGGCTCAAGCTGACCTTACACCAACCCGGTCCTTCTTTAATGGAGATGATGCCGTAGCCCTAACCAAGGACGGCTCGAATATTGACGTAATTGGTGTGATTGGAAATGATCCTGGTTCTCAGTGGGGTAGTGGTTTAGCAAGCACACAGAACAACACCATTAGAAGAAAAGTAAGCGTAACTCAGGGTAACCCTGCTGGTTCCGCTGACATTGCAGCAGAATGGGATGGCTTTGCCCAAAACGCTGTTGATGACCTAGGTATCTACATGAACAACTGTAACATGCCTACCTGCGTAATCGACGATATCGTAATGAGCAACCTGGGTAGCTGCAATAGCCGCTCTACTCCATATGTGGGTGATGATACTTTCACGGCTTCTGTTACCGTATCTTTTACCCTTGAAGAGCCTATCAATACGGGTACATTGGACTTAACGATCGGAGGTGAAACCTACAGTGTAAACGTTGGACACATCTATGGTAGTTCTCATACTTTCCATGTGACCCTTGCGGCTACTGGTCAATCAGTAAGTGCCACTGCCAGCTTCTCGGCAGAACCAGCTTGTGCTCTTAATAAGAGCGTTGGGAATGCTGTTGATCCTTGCTCTAGTTTCTCTGCTTGTGGCGTATTGATGATTTCAGAGTACGTGGAAGGGTCCAGCAACAACAAATGCATTGAACTTTTCAACCCAACTAACGGGAGTATCGATCTTTCTGATTATACCGTGAACGTATACTTCAATGGTTCTACCACTGCTGGTCGTACTGAGGATTTGTCTGGCACTTTAGGTGCTGGTGAAACTTACGTGATTTGTAGCAACCGTGCTGCTAATACTTTCATCCAGGCCTCTGATAAGTTGTCTAGCAATATGGTGTTCAACGGTAATGATGTGGTTACGCTAGAAGATGATAATGGAATCGTGGATGCCGTTGGTCAACTAGGAAACAGCAGCAACTTCGCAGCTAATGTAACGTTGCACCGTCGACCAAACGCTACTCGCCCAGACAACAACCCATTCGATAGCTTTAGCCCCACTGGTGACTACGTGAGACTACCAAGCAATGCTTCTTGGGGTCTTGGTACAGCAGAATCTGATTGTAAGCCCGTGAATAACATGGAAGATGGCTTCTTTGTTTCTCCATTGATGTGTGATGATGGTAGTATCGATGCGGGTCCTGGATATCTGGAATTAACTTCCTCTTGTGGCCCAGGGCTACTACAGTTTGATGCTTCTACGATTGCAATGCAGCAATACTGTGGTGATTTCGAAATCAAGGCTAAAGTAGAAGACTTGGATAATCCTGGCTTTGCTGGTATCCAGGTGCGCGAAAGCTTAAGCCCAGGTTCTAGAATGGTAGGTATCAAAACCAAAGCTACTGGTTCTTATGTGTACCGTGAGTATCGAAATTCTTTCGGATCTTCTAAATCAATTAGTCCAAAACGTAGAGGTACTCGCTATCACTGGTTGCGACTTAAGAGAACGGGAAGTCGCGTGAGAATCTATAGCTCCAAGACTGGCTCTTGTTGGAAGTTAGAGC
>CAJXPD010000338.1 GCA_913057785.1 uncultured Lewinella sp.
GAAGTCTCAATTGAGACTTCGGACTCCAATATATCTGCATTTATTCTTATCAGATTATTGTACTTACTTCTGGATAAATACGCCGTCCAACACATCCACGTCATCAAATCTACCAGCGGGACGATCCATCATATGATTGTAAGTAGCGGCAATGAATACAGTTTTTGCAGCAGCAACGACTGTATGTAGTAGTAAAGCTGACAGTACACCAGATACTACACCAAGTATAGGATGTACAGCGAACAAAGCGAACGCTCCAACAAAAATGATCAGGTATCCGATTAAGAAGAAGACACCAAAGCTAAAATTTGCGCCGATGGCCTCTCCCCATTTTTCCTTCATCAACTTACCGGATCGCTTCAGGGCTTCTACCGGACCAACCTCTTCATAGGCTAGGATCGGCACTACGAAGAAAGTAGCTATAGACCATACCGCTCCGACAATACCTGCAACGATCTGTCCGACAAAACCTAGTCTTTCTTCAATAGCTTGGAGGATTACTCCTACTGTAGCTGAAAGAAAAGCCCAAGACATAATGGTGCCCACGCGTGATCCGCTAAAAGCTAAGCCCTCCTTGATGGATGGCGTTTGTCCATCAAAGATCAAACGAGCACAATGGACTAAGGCCACATTGAAGAAAACAATGATGAAGTAGCTAATTAGATAAAAAGCGAAGAGTGTAGCGTACGCTATGATTTGATTATTCCCTAGGAATTCATCAATCATTCTTTCAATGTCAGTGCCAAAAATGGCATAGGTTCCGCCAACAAAGGTGAGGACCACGGTGATCAAGGCAGCACTGGATAGGACGGGGAAGAGCAAAAGACTTTTGTTCTCCCGAATAATCTTAATGCTGGTCATGCCGAGGCGCCAACCATTACTCATTCGGTCAAAAAAATTCATCAATACGATTTTTAGGGTTAGAAACTGCTGCAAATGTAGTTGTGGAATGACTTCAGGTCAAGTTTTATCGACGAATTGAGAGGTTGATAGGTATCAAAACTATTCTCTGTACTCTTTTTTGAATTGGGCAGGTGTCTTTCCAACTCGCTTCTTGAATGCACTGTAGGCGGTGGAGGTAGAACGAAACCCAGACTGTTCAACCAGTGCATTGATTGTATATTGACTACTCTCTGCGGAAGCCAATAAAGCCTTTAGATGGTCTACCCGAAAGGCATTGACATAATCAAAAAAGTTTAGCTGTTTGTATTGATTGAGGTATTGAGAAAGCTGCCTGGTGGGTAGCTGGCATTGCTTGGCCAGGTCGTGCATGTTTAAATTAGGGTCTAGATAGAGTTTATGTTCTACTAATACTACCTGCAGTTTATGTTCGAACTCCAGTTGTATTTTGTTTGGTAAATCGGATGGTTGGCCGGCGGGGGAATGAATAAATTGATTGGGGAGATGATAGCTTTTGTAGGCAAGTTGACCGACGATAAAAACAAAAATGAGGGAAACATTAAGGGTTAAGAAATCTGGAAGCAACTGAAAAAAAGCTTCTATTAGAAAGAAAGTCAACGCAAGAAACCAGGCTAAACTGATAGCTAAGAATAGCCGCTTCATCCAGGGCAAGGTCGTGTCTATTACCCCTTCCACGTAAGAATGACTACCCGACAGGCGCTTCATCAGGCGAAAGGTGAAATAAAGGTAAATCGCAAACTGAACATGGAATAAAATTAGACCTATGTCTTGCCAGGCATATACCATGGTTTTGTTAGCGGGGCCTAGCCCTAAGAATACAAGGAGGACGAAAGAATAACAGAAAAATGGAAGGTAGTGCAAGAAGGTTGTCACCATATTTCCTTCCTTAAATCGAGAATCCATGTATAAAAACAGTGAAGGAGCAATGAGCATTACGCAGGCGTTGGCAAAGAGTTCGTACTGCTGAAAGGATGTTTTGTAAATACTCAATCGCAAAATGGTATTGCTGATCACAATGGCAAATGAGAGCAGAACTAGGGCCAAGTATCGATTTGAGATTCGCCATCTACTGGAACTGTGCCATAGGAGACTCGCCAAGATGAGGGCTTGACCTAAGCCTACAATATTCAAAACCACCGTCAGGTCTTTCAACATCTTCTTTAATTTTTTCGAATGCGTGTATTAAGAAGTTTTTTGGTGTGCTGAAATGGCGGGGGAATTTGGTTTACTCCACTTTTGCAAGGTGCAGCGCGGTAGTAGGACTATCTCGCTTCAACACTATTTCACCCACTGTTAACAGCTGTGCAGAGGCAACCATCATGGGGCCTTTGCTTAGGCACAAATTGATTCCATATGAAATTTTTATGCTCCTTAGTCCTGACGCTAGTTGTTCTAACCAACTGCTCAGCGCAAAATTCTACCCCAATTTTTAAATACGATCCTGGTAGACTGCCTCTTCACCAAGCTCAAGTTTACATCAAGTCAAACTTAGACGGGAGCCACGCCAGTTTTGTGGCAGTTTATCTGAAAGAAAAGGATAGAATCGAGTCATTTAAATGGACCGAAGGGAATACCGAAGGCACCCTAGTGAAAGCTAAGATGGATTGGAGAAGGTTTTCGGTATCTCATTTTGAAGGGGGTAGAGTGAATGCTAATGGAGAACTCAACATCAGGGCTCAGCTTTCCGTACCTGGTGGAAAAAACAAAGCTGAGGTTCAGATTGGGGGGAGCGAGCCAAGTTCAGTCATACTCAAGCATTTCCCTTGGCATAGTTACGATTTTGATTTTGCTAGCTTAGGGATAGTTATGTCTCAGAAGGTTGCTCCAGCATCTACTATTGAATTCATGATTTCTGACATAGCTGGAGAAGCAAATGGTCCTGTCTTTAAGGAAATTGGGAAGGTCAGCATGAAAAAAGAAGAGCGGGAAGAGAAGTTTGGTAGCCAGTGCCAGCGTTACCATATCGATGGACCGGGCTTAGATGATAGAGGGGGGAAAATCTGGTTTGATAAGCAGGGGCGACTAGTGGGCTTGGAGATTCAGAAGCCAGACGAGCCGGGCTTTGTGAGTAATAAACTGCGTCGTATTGAGGTGTTGAAACTTTCTGCAGAGGAATGGGAATCTTTTAAAAAGCAGAAATTGCAAAATTAGTAGAGGCATTGGCGAGGATCAGACAGGGCACAGGATGGGTATCATTGTAGCTCTATCCTAAATACTTTCGTGCCCTGCAGCTTTTCTTCTCCTACGATAGTTCCATCAGGCTGAAGGCTGCGAAGATGACTGTTCGCGATATAGTAGAAATGTCCCTGGTATATGGTTCCAGTAGTCGGGATAACAAATTCAGGGTGTTCCGTTTGCAGAATTTTCATCTTGCGAATGCTATCTAATCTTTTATTCAAATAGAATCGAACCACACGGGTGCTTCCTTGTCCGGCTGTTTGTATAGCAATGAGGCTATTCTCATAAAAATACAACCCATCAATACCGTTAAGGTGTGCCATTAATTTAGGCGCAAGACTTATTTCCGTCTGGTCAATGAGATTGATCCGTCTAATGCCTATTGCGTCTGCTACAAATAGATAACGTTGGCTCGGATCAATGGCGATGCCATTGGGGTAGACGAAATCTCGCTGCGTATTTAGGGCCTGGAGCGTATTATCACCGCGAGACCAATTCCAGACTTTTCCCGCCTTGCTATCTGTGAGATAGATTTTGGATTCTGTTATGACTAGGTCATTGAAAAGATGAGCTTGATCGGTTTCCGGTAGAAGTATTTTCTGGACAAGCGATCCATCCTTTAGGTGAAAACCAAAAAGGCCAGCATCTTCGTGCGCTGCATCTACCTCTGTGGCACTGCAAAGCCATAGCTCCTGACGTTGTGGATCTACCTTCATACCCAAAACGGACCAGAGCCCGTCTTGGCCCGATTGAATAAGATCACTTCCTCCTTGATCGGTACCGCATTGAACCACTTTATGTTGCGCCAAGCTACCTAAATAGAAAGTGCCTGTGGAAGGATGACATGCCAAGCCCTCGGGAATTAAGGTCTTTTCGGCGAGTTGGAAAGCCAAACTGCTGCTGTTGATGGGCTCGCAATTTCGTCTTAGTTTTTTACTTGTTTTTTTGAATCGAGTCAGTCCTTCTAATGGGGTAAAAACCGAGAAGGTGTCGATATCCACACATATCTTAAGCTGAGCAAGCTCTTGTAGATATTCTATTGCGATTTTACTGTTCCCTACTTGTTGATGAGCTACCGCCATTCTTAAAAGTAGGTCAGGGTTTCGAACTTGTTTGAGAAGGGTATCAGTAGTTGAAATAAAGGCAGGGTAGGCTTCTGTTTGATAGAATTGTCCGGATCGCTGATACAAATCAAAGACATTGACTTGCCCCCATATGGTGGTAGCCCAGCTAAAACATAATAAGAAAAACAACTGCTTCACTGTAAGGGGGGGTTGTTTGACAATCGTTGCAATTTGAGCTCGAGCAACTCTCTTTCAGACTTAGATTGGGTATTGGAAATTGCTTTTTTGAGGAAAACCTTTGCTTTTTCTTGTTCCAAACGCTTGCTAAAGAGTTCAGCTCCTACCGCATAGTAAAGATACGCCCTACCTCCGAAACGTTCCTCATTTACTCTGCCGAAGACCAAGTGTGCCTCCTCAAGTTCTTCTAGTTGAATAAGCACAACGACTAGGTTCAATAATATAATGGGATTGGATTTATACTGTAATAGTAGAGAATAAAGTCGATGTAGTTCAGTCCAGTTGGTTTCCTGGAAAGAAGGGGCCATACAGTGGTAACCGGCGACGGCGGCTTCAATTTGGTAAGGATCAAGGGATCGCCCGGTGGCTGCCTGTTGTAAATAATGGTGACCCAATTGAATTAAGGCTTGGTTCCAGAGACTTCTATCCTGGTCTTTCAGCAGGATAATCTGTTGGCTATCGTCTAATCGACTTTCGAAGCGTGCGGCGTGGAAGCACATCAGGCTCAGGAGCGCCTTGGTGGCTGGACTTTGACATTCTGGATGATCATTCAATAGCTTACAAAGTCGCATAGCTTCCGCACAAAGCTCTTTTCGAATAAGTTCATCGGCCATCAAGGAGTGATAACCTTCGTTGAAGAGTAAGTAGAGAACGGTTTGAACAGTACGCAAGCGTTTACCCAACTCTTTCCCCGCAGGGATCTGCAGGGCATTTTCTTGCCTGGCAATGGTTTTCCGAGCCCTTTGAATTCGCTTTTTTATAGTCTCCGTTGGTAGGAGCAAACTACTGGCTATTTCCTTGATACTAAAGCCCGAGATGGTTTTTAAGGTGAGTGCAATTTGATCTTCCTGTTTCAGAATGGGGTCACAGCAAGCGAAAATCAATCTTAACTGACTATCCGCGATTTCCTCTGGTCGGTATACAGGAGCTTGGTCGATGGAGCTTGTTGCTGTTTCGGGAATACTTTCAAGATGTCGTTGTCGGGTTTTCTGCTTGCGAAAGTGATCACGTAACTGATTCTTGGCTACTGTGAGTAACCAGGCAGAAGGATTGTCTGGAATGTAGTTAAAACTCCAAGAGCGCAGCGCCTTGAAGAAGGCCTCTTGTATGGCGTCTTCAATCATTTCCAGATGGCTGATACCATAGGAATGACTGAGAATAGCGACCATCTTTCCATGCTCATGCCTGAAAAGATGGTCAACTAATTGTCGGGTGGAGCTAGTATTTCCCAAGAGCTTTTACATTTGGTACTTCGACAAATTCAGTGTTTGAAGACAATCAAAAACGAAATTTAGGTTTTTCCTGACAGTAAGCAGGTACTGACAGTTGCAATCAGAGTCGATTTCCAATCTCATTTTATTATCGTCCACAAGGTTTATCGAAGCAGATTACATTTGTAGCACTTCTCTAATTTCGACGGTTCCATCCAGGTCAAAATCTGGGAAACCCTTAGCCATTTCCTTGACTTCGTCCAGTGAATTGGCCTTTACGATGAAATACCCACCGATGAGTTCTTTAGTTTCGACAAATGGTCCATCTGTAACTAAGGCTGATTTGCCACTCATACGAGTAGCGGTAGGGATGAGTGGACGACCTTCCACATATTTCTCTTCTGTGGTAAGGTCTCCGATCCAGTCCATCCACAGCTTCATGCGTTGTTGACTCTCTTCTGGCGAAAGTCCAATGGTCTGATAGTCAGCACCGAGGAAGATCATCATAAATTCTTTCATGTTACTTTGTTTATAGTTAATAATGTGAATTCATAAGCATGACGATCGAGGAATTGCTTAGGGGACAATTTCTGTAAAAAAAATTTGCCCCATCGATATAAATGACCTGATTGGCCTGAAAAACAATGTAAAGTGGCTAAATCTTCCGGTGAAGCTGGTTTTTGAAGAAATCCTTTGAAATCGATATTCACACCTTTATCTTCAAGACAATCATTACAGAAGTTATGCACGGAATTAAAGTATGTTTATTTGATGCGTTTGGTACCTTATTCAAGGTGAAATTACCGGTGGAAGAACTGGATCAGCTAACCAAAGGGCAAGGGGAACTACTATTGGATATCTGGCGCAACAAACAGCTAGAATATACCTGGTTGAGAGGATTGATGGGAGATTATGTGTCCTTCGATCAAGTTACGGAGGAGGCGCTCACCTATGCATTGCGAGAAATAAATGTGGAGGAGCCTAAGGTTTACGACATCTTGATGCCTGTGTATCGACAACCAGAGGCTTTCTCCGATGTGGTGCCTGGGTTAAAGGCCTTAAATCAGACCGGATACCAAACGGCTATTTTATCAAATGGCACTAAGGCCATGCTCGAAGCGGGTGTGACAAAAACAGGCATTAGCCAGCTAGTATCGGCCGTTCTTTCTGTTGAGGAAGTACGAACGTTTAAGCCCAATCCAAAGGTGTATCAGATGTCGGCTGATTTCTTTGGTTTGGATAAATCGGCTTTCTTGTTCTTTTCATCAAATCGATGGGACATAGCCGGAGCTGCTACCTTCGGGTTTTCGACGGCATGGGTAAATAGGAATCAATTGGTACCAGAAGTGTTAGGACCGAAACCTACTTACACGCTATTATCTCTACACGAGTTGAACAGCATCTTACACTAGGAAGACATTTTTGGGATTACCGTTTTTGCGCTTAGTTATACATACAAAAACAAAGGGATGCCCTTTGGGCCTACTGCGGATGTGTTATAGTTTGTTTGTTCATTGTCCGGGTGGCAAAGTTGACGGTCGAGGAGAACATAAAAGTGTTGAGCCTGTCTAGGCATTGCTGGAACAAATTCCGAACCCAATTTTAAAGAGGGTCATTTGACAGGTGATGGCTTGGTTTTTTGGAGTGCCTAGAAAACTAGCACTCGCTATTTCTAGAAGCTTTCTTCTATTCTGGGTCACTGTAGCCAATGGGTGTTCTCAAATCTGTGGAACGAATTTTAAAGCTCCACCAATTTTTGGGATTATCCGACTCGCTTTACACAAGTATTTGTTTTTCAATACGCGGCGACTAATCCAAGGTTTCAAGTGTGAGATACATAATTGTATGATATATGCCATTAATGCAGATAGATGAACTGAGGTTATTTGAAAGTGATTGATTTTGAGTTTGTTATATTGTGGTTGGTTAATAGAGGTACAATAAATAAAATAAAATAAATATGAGAATATTATTGAGTTTGGCTATAGGAGTCTTGCTTTGGTCATGTACAAATACCACAGCGCCAGTGTCAGATGCCTGGGAGGGAGAATGGGTGGATTTAACTTATCCTTTTGATGAACAGACCATCTATTGGCCTACTGCGGATAAATTTCGCTTGGATACCGTTTCTGAGGGCATGACCGACAAAGGTTATTACTACTCGGCGTTTGAATTCTGTGCTGCCGAACACGGGGGAACCCATTTGGATGCGCCTGTCCATTTCGCAGAAGGGAAGCAGGCGATGGATGAGATTCCTTTGGAGCGACTAATAGGCGATGCGATTGTGATTAACGTAAGTGAACGGGCATTGAAAGATCAAGACTACCTGGTAAGTGTGGCTGATTTCGAGGAATGGGAAGCAGAAAATGGAAGCCTGCCAGAGGACGCCATTGTATTGTTAAAAACGGGGTATGGGAAATTTTGGCCGGATCGAGAAAGCTATATGGGCACAGCAGAAATTGGTGCAGCGGCCGTTGCGAAGTTGCACTTCCCTGGCCTGGCTCCAGAAGCGGCTCGTTGGCTAGTTGAGCAGCGTAAAATCAAGGCCATTGGCTTAGATACCCCTAGCATCGATTATGGGCAATCCACCTTATTCGAAAGCCATCAAATTTTATTCGAAGCGAATATCCCAGCCTTTGAAAATGTAGCGAATTTGGACCGTTTACCAAGTCAAGGCTCCAAAGTAATTGCCCTTCCTATGAAGATTAAAGATGGAAGTGGAGGACCACTACGTATCGTCGCTTTGGTCAACAGAGGGTAAACTATTCTCCTAAAAGATACTATACCTTTGAATATATGAAGAAGCTCATAATCATTGCTTGTCTATTATTGACAACGCACCTTATTCAATCTCAATCGGAAAATTCTCCCTTTTCCTTAGAAGCCATTCTTAGTGCTTCTTTCCCTACAGATCTAGTTGCATCAACATCTGGAGACCAGGTGGCCTGGGTTCTGAACAAAGAAGGGGTGCGAAATATCTGGACGGCTAGTGGTCCACAATGGTCCCCTAAGCAAATTACTACTTACGATAAGGATGACGGTCAGGCCATCAGTCAATTGATGTTTGGTGCTAATGAAACCTTGGTATACATTCGGGGAGGAGATCCTAATCGGCGAGGAGAAATCCCAAACCCTACCAGTAATGTAAATAAGGCTAAGAAGCAAATATGGAAGATTCAGTTAGATGGATCTTCTCCTATTATGTTGACAGACGGCAGTGCTCCGGCACTATCACCTGATGGTAATACGCTAAGCTATATTCGAGCCGGACGAGTCTGGGTAAGACCCTTAGCTGATAGTGCTATGGCCAAACAACTTTTTGCGCTTCGGGGAGGACCCAGCAGTTTGAGGTGGTCTCCCACTGGAAAGAAATTAGCCTTTGTCAGTAACAGGGGAGATCATAGCTTTGTCGGGATATACGATTTTGAAGCGAATGCCATCCAGTACTTACAGCCCTCCGTGGATCGGGATCAGAATCCCGTTTGGTCACCTGACGGAAGCCAGCTGGCCTTTATCAGAATACCAAACGAAAAACAGATTCTTCCTTTTTCTCCTAGAAGAACAGCTCTCCCTTGGTCCATACAGTTAGCTGATGCAGAAACTGGGGCGGTTCGCGAAGTGTGGAAGGCACCAAAGGGTGCAGGCTCTGCCTTTCGATTTATTTCTGCTAATAATCAACTTCTATGGGGCGCTGACGATCACCTGATTTTCCCTTGGGAAGGAGATGGTTGGACACATTTATACACTTTATCGATCGCAGAAGGGACAGCGGAATGCTTGACACCCGGTGAGTTTGAGGTTCAATTCGTTTCCCAATCTCCAGATCGCGAATATATTCTTTATTCCTCCAACCAGGACGACATCGACCGGCAACATATTTGGCGCGTACCTGCTCAAGGTGGAGCGGCACAGCAGCTTAGCCCTAAGCGAGGCATTCAGTGGTCTCCCGTCATGACAGCCGGTAGAGGGGCGGTTCTGTGTCTTGCCTCAAGCGGCACTGCGGCAGCGCATGTGGCACGAGTTCAGGGTGCAGGTCTAATTCCGCTGATGTCTGATGCAGAAAGGGGAGCAGCCTTTCCCAAAGACCAGCTGGTCGAACCGGTGGCTGTGGAATTTCCTGCAGCTGATGGCATGATGATTCATGGTCAACTATTTTTACCACCGACACAACAAGAAGAGGAGAAGCGTCCAGCTGTGCTATTCTTTCATGGTGGGTCGAGGCGACAAATGTTATTAGGGTTTCATCATCGAGGTTATTATCATAATGCTTATGCAATGAATCAATACCTGGCCAGTAAAGGATATGTGGTGCTGTCAGTAAATTACCGGAGTGGCATTGGTTACGGTATGAAATTTCGGGAGGCCCTCAACTACGGGGCACAAGGAGCCAGTGAATATAATGATGTGATTGGGGCGGGTTTATATTTAAGAGGAAGAGCAGATGTTGATCCAGATCGTATAGGCTTGTGGGGAGGTTCCTATGGGGGATATCTGACGGCACTAGGTTTGGCTAAAGCCTCCGATTTATTTGCTGCAGGGGTAGATATACATGGTGTGCACGATTGGAATGTGGTGATCAGGAATTTTGTGCCCTCCTACAACCCAGAGCGCGCCGCAGCATTTGCTAAGCTGGCTTATCAATCCTCGCCTATGGCTTTTATTGATGGTTGGAAATCTCCTGTATTGGTAATTCATGGAGATGATGATCGAAATGTACCGTTTAGTGAAACGGTAGATTTGGTAGAAGCGCTGAGACATAGAGATGTTCACTTGGAGCAATTGATATTTCCGGATGAAGTTCATGGATTCTTACTGCATAAGAATTGGCTGGCTGCTTATCGGGCTACGGCCGACTTCTTTGACCGTATGCTGAAGAATAAGCCTTGATTTTGCTCCTCTCCTACACTTCCGAAGTCTTCAAAAACTTCGGAAGTGTAGGAAACCCAACTCACTCCTATGCCAGAACCCATCTCAAGATTGAGTAGGCTCAATGCCATTCTGCTCAAGTTGCAGAGCCGCCCTTTGGTATCCGTGCAACAGCTGGCAGAGCAGTTTGCCGTCAGTAGGAGAACCATCTATCGGGATATTGCAGCTTTGGAGGAATCTGGAGTGCCCATCGTTTCTTTAGACCGTAAGGGCTTTAGCTTGATAGAAGGTTATAATGTGCCCCCCGTCATGTTCACCGAGTCCGAAGCTAATGCCATGGTAGTAGCGGAAAAGATTATCGCCAAGTCCAACGATCAGTCCTTGGTCGCTGAGTTTAGCAAAGCGGTGGAAAAGGTCAAAGCCGTCTTAAAACATACACAAAAAGAAAAAGCTGATTTTCTATCCCAGAGAACGATCATAGGTAAAAACTGGGACAATGAGGTAAACAGCGATTTACTAGCTCCCATTCAAGAAGCCTTGACCGACTTTCACGTACTGCAAATTGCCTACCTGAAAGCGGAAGCTCAAGAGACAACAACTAGGCGGGTGGAGCCCTTTGCCATCTATCAAAATACCCTAGAAAAATGGGTCTTGATTGCCTGGTGCCGAATGAGAGAAGAATTTAGAAGCTTTCGAGTTGATCGCATCAAAGAATTACAAACTTTGGAAGAGACCTTCCCTCCCCACAAGCTTACCTTAAGCGAATATGTTGAAATGCAAAGGAAGATTCATGGCCATTAGGGGTAGCAAAAAATAATTCTCGTCAGTCTAAGTTTGTGACATAGGGTTGTCACAAACCCCATCTACCTTTAGGGTAATTCAATAACCAAATGAGCCATTATGCATTCTACCAATTATTTCAACACGCTTATCGAAATTGCAGAAGACTGTCCCATTCACTACGGAGAAGTTCCTCCGGTAAAAGGCGAAAAGAGATCCGTGGCCAATCTTCAATTTGACATGCTCTACGATCATCCCTATGAATATACATCGGATGAGATACTATTCTCCGTTTTTGCCACGCGCAAGGAAATTGCTCGGGCAGATATGGAACAGGAGCGCCAGCGCTATTTCTCCAAGGGCCATCCTTGTTTCCGCGCCTCCCCATTAACCAAGCGATATGGCTGGGGCATTCACGCCAATGCCGAAGGCAAGCTAGCCATGATCTCCTCGGATTCAGCCGCCTACCGCCAATTGCAGCAAGATACTTCGGTGACGAAGAAGAAGGCGATGCGCTCCCGGCGGAAGTGACCCTCGCCCTGCCACTCACCGGGTGAGTACTCACCCGGT
>CAJXPD010000339.1 GCA_913057785.1 uncultured Lewinella sp.
GCTGCTATTTTCCTCAAAAAGAGCCTCAATTGGAAAAAAAATAGGCCTATAACAAATTCCAAAAGCCAAATTCAAGCAGCTTTTTCGCTGTACAAAGGCATGCATGAATTAACAAAGCATATCGCTGATTGTTGTATCTCAAGACACAGTGGGTGGGTTTCTTGCCTTCAGTTCTTCTAGGTGGTGGCAAGAATCGAAACTGAAAATACGACTTTTCAAGGACAATTTAGAGCCTGTACATCTATGATGCTAGTTCTGCTCGTTGTGAAATAATCCAGCCTTGCCCCGGTCCCAAGTAGTAGAAGAGTCCTAGTTCTGTAATGCGGAAGGAAAAATCGGGTTGGTAATGCTGGATATGTTTCTGAGCGGCTTGGAATTGCTCCGCTTGCTGAAAGCCAGCAATACTTGTGTGAAATTTGACATTACTCCCTTCGTACGGATCGGGAGAAATGTCAAACAAAGTCCTCATGTCTTGTAAGACTTGCTCATGAAAATCAGTAAGGACAGCATTTTCCTGGACATCAAGGAACAGCACTTGCTCTCCAAAATGACCGAAGCCCTCCAAGCTTAGCTCAAAGGCAGGAGTTTCTGCGGCCAGCTGTGTGAAATACTTAGCATACGGCTTGATCTCGGTTACTTCAAAGGGCGACTTAAAGGTCACATGTGGAGGTTGCCTAGGCATGCCGATTCCAATGACTTGATGCAATTCCAGTTGCAATTGGCGAATAAAATTATGAGTAGGGATATCCAAGAGAATGCCAAAACCTATCTTCATTTATGAGCTATAATTGTTTAGAGGTTTATTCTTGAGGTCCTACTTCTTGAGCAGTACCGTGGGATTATCAACTAGTGCAGCAGGTCTGACTTGGTTCCCATTTATCCCGAAGTCCCCTAATTCTTGTCTGACTTGGTCAGCCTTTACTAGTAATTCTTCCACAAGTTCGGGATGCAAATCCGCTATATTCTGGCTTTCCGCATCATCTTTGGACAAGTCATAGAGCGCTACGGGCCTTCCTTCTCTCATTATCGCTCGATGGAAGTGTTGGTACATACTATCCAATGGCAAATGTATTTTCCACTGGCCTTTACGAATAGCTTGGAGGTGTTCCAACTGATAATAGTAAAAGTATTCATAGGGCGAGGCGGCTTGTTTGCCTTGCAAAAGGGGTAGTATATCATGACCATCAAGCTGTACACCTGGTAAGGGGGCGTTTACAATTTTCGCTATAGTTGGGAATAAATCCATGGTGGTGGCCATCTCGTTTTCAATTTGTCGGGCAGGTAGTTTCGAAGGCCACCAGAAGATACCGGGAACGCGCATGCCTCCTTCCATTGTACTGCCTTTCCAGCCGGATAAAGGCTTATTGGTTCCGCCAAAAGGTTTGGCCGCGCCATTATCGGACGTGAAGAGGACCATGGTGTTTTCAGATAGGCCCTCTCGTCTGAGAAAATCCAGAATCTGACCCGTAGACCAGTCGATCTCTTCAACAGCATCGCCATAAATACCATTATCTGACCTTCCTTTAAAATCATCACTTGCATATAGCGGGTTGTGAGTCATGGCATGAGGCAAGTAGAGGAAGAAGGGACGTGATTTGTCCTGTGCTATGAAATCCAAAGCTTCCTGGGTGTAGCGTTTAGTTAGGGTCGATTGATCGACTGGCGCTTCAATGACGGTGTCGTTTCGCATCAAAGGGAGTGGACAAAAATCCCGATTCATATCATTGCTGTAGGGTATCCCATAGTAGTAGTCAAAACCATTTTTGGTAGGTAAGAAATTAGGTTGATCCCCAAGGTGCCATTTTCCGATGCAGGCGGTTCGATATCCTTTACCTTTTAGCATTTCGGCAATGGTAGTTTCGTCTGGGTGCAGTCCTTTATGAGCCCTTGGGAATAGTACTTGCCGACCAACGCTTCCCCAAGGGCGCGTATTGATGTGCATATCTACTCGTTGAGCATAGCTCCCCGTCATCAAGCTAGATCTTGATGGGGTGCATAGGCCACTTGATACGTAGAAGTCGGTGAGTACTACTCCCTCCTCAGCCATCCGATCTAAGGCTGGCGTACGGTGAATCGTGTTGCCATAGGCACCAATATCTCCATATCCGAGGTCATCACAAAAGATGATAATGAAGTTAGGAAGCTTTTCAGAAGATTGACAAGCTGTGAGGCAGCTGATGATCAGGCATATCAAAAGTGTTCTAACAATTTGCATGTTGGATGGATTTACAGCAAGCGGTTCCTAATACGAGACAGGTAGAGGGCTGCTATAAGAAGACAGACGGCAAAGTTTCTCCTAAAACCCCGATGTATAGCATCTTACAGAGAAGCGGTCTAGCCTCTTAGCTCTTATGTCTAGTATTAAGATCCTTGTTTAAAGTTGAAATGGTTTTTCTATTGTTCTTCACTACTTAATTTACCAATCGGCCGATTACCGCTTCCCTTTTCCATGCCTTGATTGAGGTCTCCCAATTCTTCACGAGCAGTTTGAGCTACGACCTGCAATTCTTCGATTACTTCCGGATAAAGGGCGGCTACATTATAGGCCTCTCCAGGATCGCGAACGAGATTGTACAGCTCAATAGAGTCTATCTTCGTTGATACTCGTTTTCCACCTCTGCCATCATTGCCTGGAGGAGCGTTGTAAGAGGCGTAAGTATGCGGGAACACCAGTTTCCACTGATTCTTTCGCACTGCGTTCAGGTGGTTCTTTCGAAAATAATAGTAGAGTTCCTTACGAGGAGTTTGTTCCAGATCTCCTCGCCAAACCGCTTGCATACTCACTCCATCAATGGGATGCGGAGGAAGTGGAGCATCAACGATCTCAGCAATGGTAGGAAAAATATCAATATTGCAGGATAGCTTGTTGCTGACCCGACCGGCCGGGATCTTTCCAGGCCAGCGAATGATCATAGGTACCCTTTGTCCCCCTTCCCAACTCGTCGTTTTCCCTTCCCTTAGTCCGCCTGAAGATCCAGCGTGATTGCCGTAATTAAGCCAAGGACCATTATCGGTAGTGAAAATAAAGATGGTGTTTTCTGTCAGCCCTTCTTCCTCTAACGTCTGCATCACCTGTCCTACTGACCAATCTAACTCCATCATGACATCTCCATACAAGCCTTGCTCACTTTTTCCGCGGAAATCAGCTGATACACCCAGCGGAACATGAGGCATGGTATGAGGTAGATATAAGAAGAAGGGGTGGTCCGCATTGCGTTTAATAAAGTCAACGGCTTTATCTGTGTAGAGTTGGCTGAGTTTATCTTGCCCAGCAAAGGATTTGATTTCCTCAATAGTCTCATTGCCTTCCACCAATGGTAGGTGCGGAAAATGCCCTCGCCCTTCGCCCTCTTTTGCTTGGGTTCCATCTAATTTAATGGGCCACATATCATTGGAGTAGGGCACTCCTACATATTCATCAAATCCATGCTGAAGGGGTAAGAACTCCTTGTGATGGCCCAGGTGCCATTTACCAAAGATTCCGGTAGCGTAGCCTTTTTCTCTTAGCATTTCTGCCAGGGTTATCTCGTTCGAGTTGATTCCTATCTTATGATGCGGGAAAAGGGCCCCGGAAATGCCAATTCGATTGGGGTAACAGCCAGTGAGGAGACCTGCGCGGGAGGCACTGCAAACAGGTTGTGCAGAATAATGGTGCGTAAAGCGCATTCCCTGGCTAGCGAGTTGATCTAGATAAGGGGTCGTGAACCCGGCGGCGCCATAGCTGCCAATGTCTCCATAGCCTTGATCATCGGTAAAAATAAGTACGATGTTGGGCGGATCATTACCGGCTTCTTTGGATGATTGCTGATTTGTACAAGCTGAAAGGCTTACCAATAAGATTATCGTAAGTAAACTTGTTTGAAGAGTTGGCATACAATTGAGCGTCAAAACTGAATAATAGAGGGTAGGATTGAATCCCTTTGGTTAAAATAAGTATTTGCTATAAGAAAGCCGTGTTTCAGTTCAGAAATAATCACCTGGACAATTGTATTGAAGCTCGAATTAACAAGAAAGCCACTGTTGCATAACAACAGTGACTCAACTTTAAATAATAGGCATAAGAAGATTTGAGGCTTAATTCGCCACTAGTTTTTCTGCCAGCTCTGATACGTCATTATCAGATACTGGTACCGTCTGGATATACTCCCAGACGGCTCTAATATCATCATCGCTGTAGGAAGCATAGTTGGGCATAATGGGATTGAGCTCCCTGCCGCCTGGGTATTGTCGATATTTTACGATCTGTACAAATTCCTCCACCGTCATCCTGCCAATACCCTTTTCTGGGTGCATGGTGATGTTCGGGCTTAACATTTTACCCATGCCTGTGAGTTCCACCAAGTTTCCGCCGCCTAAAAAACCTTCCGATTGTTCTGGATGCACAATATTGTAGGTGTCGAAAGAGGCGGAGTGACAATTGGCACATTCCATGGCATCCGTGATGAGATATTTCCCATATGCCACTCGATCTGTCTTGTCAGGTTGTGGAATAGGGGATTCAGGCATGGTGAGCGGTTTAAATACAAGGCGAAATAGAGCTTTACCTACAAACCCCATCTCAGGTTCTGGCCGTGCCGTGGCAGAAGGAGCTAGTTCTGGGGCATCGGAGCGCAGATAAGCAATGATGCTGTAGACATCCTCATCGGAAAGGTGAGGCATCTTAGCCATCATGGGGACAACCAACTTGTCATTGCTTTTGATCCCTGTTCTTAGCAGCCTGACTAGTTCCCCGTCAGAATAGTTTCCAATCCCGGTTTCTGGATGACGAGTAATATTGCTAGAAAAGATCTTTCCAAAGGCGGGTTCATCCATCAGCTTTTTCCCATCCAGGCGACCTTCTTCTCCTTGATGACAGAAAGTGCAGGTTCCTTTTACGATTTTAGCTCCTCGCGCAATCCGGTTGGAATCAGCTTCAATCTGGATGTCGGGAATTTCGGCTTCATAGGTGGGGAGCGCAGCGCTGCTGTTATAGATGGCGGCAATACCAATCAGCAGAACGACTACCCCTAGCAGAATTCCAAAAATCTTAAGTGCTTTCTTCATGACCATTGTGGTTTTTAAGATGATTATGTCTGACGCCAATTGGTTTGGAGGATTGGAAAGCCAGTGATGCTCTGCTGTGAGAGATCAGTTCCGTTTTGTGTTCGGCTGTCTACTGGACAGATCCAAAACGTCTTGTTGTCAGTGTAGGATTGGTACAAAGATGCTGTTGATAGGCTAGACGCATTTGTGGATTTGTTGCAAAAGCTTGCAATTTCGTAGCATCCATGCTCCATTTAGGCCAAAAAGAAAGGTACAAGTGCCAATCGTCGGAAGGATCAGCGGGCTAATTGGAGAATTCTCATAATAACCACAAGACCGGTAGACGATGCGGCACCGTACCTAATTGAAATGGGAGTTTTAGCGGTAAGCAGGAAAAAAATTGGAGGAAGGAAACCTGCGGATATAAGTTGTAAAGAAAGACTTTAAGAACGTGTTTAAGAATTGCTTTAGGAGAAAATTTGTCCCAAATGGACCTTATCGTAATTTGTAAACACGTTCTACATAACTACTTTATTACGGTAGAGTCTGTAACTTAACTTATGTTAGGGAAAATACAACAATTAGAGCATAAGATCAACGAAAAAACCAACAAGTAATGAAAAAAATTAATACGAGTTTATGGCTAGCCCTTGCTATTGTAAGTCTTTTTGCCCAATGCAGGACTAAAGAGACAGAAGAACTTTCTCGTCCTAACGTCATCTTGATCATGGCTGATGACCTGGGCTATGAAACGGTACAGGCCAATGGCGGAACTTCCTATCAGACCCCGAATCTTGACCGAATGGCTCAGGAGGGCATTCGGTTTGAACATTGTTATGCTCAGCCCCTGTGCACGCCCAGTCGAGTGCAGATCATGACTGGGATTTACAACGTTCGAAACTACATCAAATTTGGAATCCTAGATACCAGTCAAACTACCTTTGGCCATCTTTTCAAAGATGCAGGCTACCAAACTTGTATTGTTGGGAAGTGGCAATTGGGCAAAGATCCGATGAGTCCGCGCTGGGCCGGCTTCCAAGAGCATTGTCTGTGGCAAGTTCGAGAGGGCAGGGTAGATTCTACAGGGCGAGATACCCGTTTTTCCGAACCCGTATTGGAAACCAATGGGACGCTGAAAACTTATGAAAAGGGTCAGTTTGGTCCAAGAGTAGTGGCGGATTATGGCTTGGATTTCATTGAGCGTGCTGCCGAGAAGGAGGAGCCTTTTCTACTGTATTATCCTATGATACTTACACATTGCCCCTTTAGCCCGACGCCAGATTCTCCGGAATGGGCGGTAGACGATACGACCGTAATGCAGTATAAGGGCCATGCACATTATTTTGAAGATATGATGGCTTATACCGATCGGATTATAGGAGATATAAACGCAAAGTTGGTAGAACTAGGTATCGCTGATAATACCCTCGTGATCTTCACTGGAGATAATGGCACGGATGTACCTGTGGTTTCGGAGATGACAGATCGAATAGTCGCCGGTGCCAAGAGTAAATCGACAGACGCTGGCACTCGTGTACCCTTATTGGTAAAATGGCCGGCGCAGATTGAGGAAGGCCAGCTCAGCAAAGCGTTAGTAGATTTTACAGATATGCTGCCAACAATTTGTGAGGCCACAGGGATAGCAATTCCTGATGATTTAGATCTGGATGGTCGAAGCTTTTTGCCCTTGTTGAAAGGGAAAGACACGGAACCCCGTTCTTGGATATACAGCTGGTATTCTCGAAATGGAGAGTTGGAAAAGGCGCGTGTTTTTGCTCGCAATCAGCGCTACAAGCTATATGATACCGGAGAATTTTATGAAGTTCCTGCTGACTATTTAGAGGAAAATTCGCTGGCTGTCGATAGTCTAGATGCAGACCAAGTGCAAGTGTTTACAGAATTGAAGGCGGTACTGGATCACTATTCGAAGCGCCGACTGGCAGATATCGAATAGTTTGATATTCGCTCATTCGTAGCGAGCGCCTGCCAAATAGCTTCGGCAGGCGCTCGTACGCTTAGGATTCCATTATTCCAGCGGCTCTTCGCTATGGAGATACATTTTCCAGCGTTCTTTATAAATCGACCTGTAGACGACTTCTATATCGAAAGGCAATGCGTCTTCTTCTACTTCCAGATATTCTCTAAATGCTTCTATCGTCTGCAAGGGCGCAACGAGGGTGAAGAAATTTACGCTTTCACCTTGGGATAGTGTACTTCCCCTGGAAAGTTTGGTATCTGATTGTAGGCTTGCAAACTCCGGGAAGCGAGGAAAGTGCTTTTCAAAAAAGTCAGAGAACCGCATATCAATCCGTTCACCTTTGTAAAGGATGGTTACAGATTCAACGATCGCTGGCCCTAAGCCTTTATTGATCATGTTATTCTTGTAGATATAGATGGAATCATTGGTCGTTTCCTGCTGGTTGAAACTCAAGCGAGGGGTAACAGATAATCGACTTTGCTGACGCATGATATTCGTCTGGTAGATAAATATAATTAGCGTTAGCAAGCTGATCATCATGGCCGAAAGCCCAAGTATACGGTCAGTGTTCCAGTTTTTTTTCATGTGTTTTGGGTTTCTACAAACTTCCCTCAGTTGACCTTGTTTGATCGATTAGTAACCAGCTGCCTGGCCATCCTTACGGGATTCCGAGGCGCCGTAATATACTTTATTCTTGGCATCAAATTTAATGGCTTGGTATCCACCATAAATTCCCACCGCAAAGGATATGGTATGTCCCTTCTTACGCAATTCACGAATGGCTTTATAATCGAAGCCAGATTCTAGATTGAGTGTCCCTCCACCGGTCATCACGGTTCCGGTGGGCTGGGAAGAGCCAGCGTGTCGCATTCGAGGGGCATCTCCTGCTTCCTGTAATCCCATGTCGAAATCAATTAGGTTCACCACGATTTGGGCGTGACCTTGGGGCTGTACTGCTCCGCCCATGAGTCCGAAGCTCACCCATGGCTTTCCGTCTTTCGTGATGAAAGCTGGAATGATGGTATGGAAAGGGCGTTTGCCAGGTTCTAGTACATTGAAGTGATTTGGATCTTTCACATTGAACATCTGCCCGCGATTTTGCAACACAAAACCAAGATCATCTGGAACCATTCCGGAAGCAAACACGGCATAGATACTTTGGATCAAGGAAACCATATTCCCATCCTTATCGGCTACGGTTAAATAGGTCGTATTCCCCGCTTCAATTTCACCAGCAGGATAGGAATCTGCAGCTTCGTCCATAGAAATCAGTTTTCTGCGCTCAGCAGCATATTCCTTAGAGATCAGTTCTTCGGTGGGCAGTTGGTTAAACTCAGGATCAGCATAGAATTTAGCTCGATCTTCATAGGCCAACTTCTTGGCCTCCGTGAGCACATGGAGGTATTCGGCAGAACCAAAGCCCATTGAGCGAATATCATAAGGCTCTAGGATATTCAACATCTGCAAGGCTGCTGTTCCTTGGCCGTTGGGTGGGAGTTCCCATACATCGTATCCTCGGTAATTCGTGCTGATGGGTTCGACCCAGTTAGAGGTATGGCTGGCCATGTCTTCATAACGGAGCATTCCACCATGCTTTTTCATGTATTGATCAATGGTTTTGGCAATGTCCCCTTTGTAAAAGGCATCGCGCCCTCCATTGGCTATCTTTTCGTAGGTGTTACCAAGGTTTGGGTTCTTAAAGACTTGGCCTTTACGTGGAGCACTGCCTCCTGGCATATAGGTCTCTGCGAAGCCAGGCAAGTTTTGTCTTCTGGCCGTGCTGGTTGACATCTCATAGGCAATTACCTCTGAAACAGGAAAGCCGTTCCTCGCATATTCAATCGCTGGATTGAGGATCTCTTTCATATCCAGTTTCCCGAATTTCTTGTGCATTTCAAACCACCCATCCACACAGCCAGGTACAGAGACTGGAAGCGGCCCTGTAAAGGGAATATAGTCCATATTGCGCTCAACGAAATAATCCCTATCCAGTGATTTGGGAGAGCGGCCGCTACCGTTAAAGCCGTATAGCTTTTCAGTTTTTGCATCCCAAACAATGGCAAAAATGTCGCCACCAATCCCGCAGCTAGCCGGTTCTACGAGCCCTAGTACAGCATTGGCAGCAATGGCGGCATCCATGGCAGAGCCACCTTTCTTTAAAATATCAAGTGCCGCTTGGGTAGCCAAGGGCTGACTCGTAGCGGCCATGCCATTTTGTGCTAGAACTTCTGAGCGGGTCGCAAAGGTTTGGCCCGTTAATCGGTCTTGTCCTTGTGCCATGAAACATTGGAAAATAAGGAAGTAGAGGAAGAATTGTTTTTTCATAATAAGTGCTTTGTAACATGTTCTGAATACTAACTAAGCCTTATCCTTTTGAAGTTGCTTAAGAATGTCTGCTGAGTCGAAAAAGAGATTCATCGTGGCCAGTGAGGTATTCTTATACAACTTCTATTCGTAGTCCCTGATGATAGTGATTATCCTGAAATAATTATAGCACGCTCGCAAAATCCGCAAGATGTTCCGCTGTAGTGGCACTTTCGGAGTCTGCTATCGCTATTGTATTTACCGATGATGTAGCTGTAGAGAGCTATATACGCGTACGGATACCGTATCGGTACTTTTCCGCACAGCTCTACGCTGGCTTCCTATCTCCGGGCCGACTACATTTGTCACCATCAGTCATCAATCAAAATCAAAATGTCTATGAAAATGTTTAAAGTTTCTGTGCTAAGCGTGATACTAGGTTTGGGTTATATTCATGCACAAGCGCAGTCGGAGAAGAAGCAATTCTCTTTGCAGAAGGGTCAAGTTTTAGATGTGCTCTTCATCAATACTCGTGCTGGGGTAGAGGATTTACAAAAGGAATATTTCCAAACGGTCTTCCCATTGGCTTCCAAATTGGGATATCATCGACTACCCGGATTTCCTATCTCGAATGTCCCGCTTCAAGGCAATTACCATCCTGAATTTTTGGCTTTGGCCTATTGGGATGATTTAGATTCGAGATCAAGTGCTATGGCCACGATAGAAAAGGAGGTGCCCGATTTTCATGATCGCCGGAAGGCCATTTGGACTTCTTTCAATATCACCTACTTTGAATTACAGGAAGATGTATCTTTCGAAATCGATGAGCATAAGTACTATGTCGTGAGCGCTTATTGGGGAGAGGATAAAGGTGCCTTTAGGCAGTTTCAAAAGGATTGGCTTAAAGGATGTAAGGAAGCAGGAGGGCAAACGCAGTTAGTGCTGACGAATGGCGAGTCTCCCTACCTCTATTACCATAATCCAGATTTTCTGGCCATTACTGCCTGGGATAATCAGGAGGCATTTGAAGCCTTCAATGAACGAAATCTCGAGATGGGGCATAAAGTAGCACAACGGGTAAATGAATTCCATGTGCAGTAAGCGCCACACAAAATTGTTGGAGAACCACAAAATAAACTTGGTGTTCGGTTTGATCTATCAGGGTAGAAAAGGCTGGGCACAAGGCGCTTTTAAGTATGGAGTCACTGATTACACAGGTCGTCTATTTTGGCTTTTTTCAAAGTATCTTTCTACTGTTGATCTTCCTGTTCTCGTCTAAGAATAGGAGAAACATCAATGGCTTCATCGCCTTTTTGGTGGTGATTCTAATGATTGGACTGCTAGGGCGCGTCTTGTTTCTGTCCGAGATTTTTGGACGAAACCTGAGGCTGATTTCCTTATCGGAGATGGCCACTTTGCTCTTTGGACCCACGGTCTTCCTCTTTACTCGTTCCACCCTGCACGGGCAGCAATTTGAAGCCAGGGCACTACTTCATTATCTGCCCGCAGTGGTGTACAATTTGGCCATTCTCTTCGTATTTGTATTACCTACGGACGAAGAGCTGGGCCGGCGAATACCTACTGGCGAACTTTTTAGAACGATCAGCCTATTTATCGGAGTTGCTATTGCCTTCAACTTCGTTTATTGGTGGAGAAGTTATCGGTTGTTTTTAAATTTCAAGAAGAAATTGCAGGAGGAATTGAGCTTTACTTTGAAGACCCAGTTTTTTCATAATTTTTTGTTGGCGATCGGGGGCTGTCTATTCGCTTGGGTAACTTTCTATCTCTTGAGTTTTACGGGAAATGATATGATAGAACGTTCTGCTAGGCAATTCATTTGGCTGAGCTTGGCATTCATCATTCTTTTCATTGCCTACTATGGTATGACGGCTCCAGAACTCTATCGCTTCAGTCCAGCCATCAGCCAACCTGAATCGCCCTTTCCTAGTCCTGCCAAAGCAACTCCCAAATATGCGCAGTCAAAATTAGATGCCGCTGATCTAGATGCCTTGAAAGATGAATTGGAGGCTATTATGCGGGAAAAGAAACCCTTTCTCAATCGGAAATTGATGAAAGCCGAATTAGCAGCGATGTTAGGCGTAAGCAATCCAGAAATTGCTCGCTTGCTTAATGAGCGGATTGGGATGAATTTCTTTGAGTATATCAACTACTATCGTATCATGGAATTTGTGGAGTTGGCACAAAAGGAAGAAGCCAAACAACTTACCTTCTTTGGTTTAGCCCAAGAGGCTGGCTTTAACTCGAAGACTACTTTTAACAAGTCCTTCAAGAAGTTAATGGGCACCACACCAAAAGAGTATTTCTTGCAACAGAAGGGCCGTTAGTCAGCCCATATACTTCCGCAGTGGGGTGGTCGATATCATTTGATCATAGATTTTTGAACTTCACCATTTTGGGATATTATTTCTAGGGGTGTGACATATATACCGTACCCAAAAGGCACGGTTTTACCGGGATTCATGGCTAGGGATATTTAACCCCTAGCGGGGTT
>CAJXPD010000340.1 GCA_913057785.1 uncultured Lewinella sp.
CTAAAACGAGACAACTATGGGGCTGGCTTTCATTTAAGTGATTGTGTAGGAATCGTGATTGATCCTTACAACGATCAGAATAGAGGATATTTCTTCGCGGTGAATGGTGCTGGTACCCAATTGGATGCTTTGATTGCCAACTATGATAATGAAAACCTGAGCTGGGATGCACTCTGGGAAAGTGGACAAAGTGTGCTGGGGACGGACAAAGTGTACGAAATGAAAATTCCCTTGAGCACCTTTAGTTATGATGAAAACATATCCAGTTGGAGTTTCCAATTCTACACCCGTGATGCTAAGGACCGGATGTACACGGTCTGGAATAAATTCCAACGCGGCTTCCTACAATTTGACACCCGTTTTCTCAAATCGATCGAGGTAGAAAACCTTCAGCCCTCTAAGATCGCCAGAACCACCCTAATCCCGGCCATTACCACCGGGCATGGCCAAAACTTGGCCGAAGAAAAATCTGAATCCAATCTTATTCCGAGTTTAGATGTACAATACAAAATTACCGATGGCTTGCGACTAGACGCTACCATTAATCCTGATTTTTCTCAAGTAGATGTCGATCAACAAGTCACCAACCTGACGAGATTCAACATTATCTTTCCGGAGCGACGAAACTTTTTCATAGAAAATAGCGACCTCTTTACCACCCTACAGCTGGCCAGTGACATCAATCCCTTCTATTCTCGCTTCATCGGTGCTACTCAGGATATTATGATGGGATTAAAGTTGTCTGGAAACGTCAGTCCAAATACAAGGATCGGCTGGCTGAATGTGCAAAGTAAAACTGGGGAGGAAGAGGTAGCACAGAATTACATGGTGGGAGTACTAAAGCAGCAGTTTAATCCCACCTTTAACATGACCGGATATCTGGTCAATCGACAAGCCACCGATGGATTTGCTCTTGAAAACGACTTCAATAGGGTGGCTGGGGTGAAAGGGAACTATTTGACTAAAAATCGAAAGTGGTCTGGCTTTGCCGGTTATAATCAAAGTTTTACGGATGGCCTGGATGGCGACAACCATGCCTTTACCTTCGAGAACAACTACAATACTAGGACGCTGACCTTTGGCACCAAGATCAACTCTGTTGGGAAGAATTTCTTCACAGATATCGGCTTTGTTCCACGCCTAAACAACTATGATGCTTTAAACCAAGTCGTGATCCGAGAGGGATATAGCCAATTTTCTCAAAGTCTTCTGGTCAATCACTTCCCAAATAATCAAAATATCATCCAAACCTACCGTTTGCTCAACGCCAATGTAGATCTGTATTGGGATGAAGAAGGCGAACTGTATGAAAAAAACTACTTCTATAATACTGCCCTGTTTTTCGCCAATCAAATGTCCGCCTATCTCAACTTCTATCACGATGAGGTTCAACTTAAATACGCTTTCGATCCGCTACGAAACGGAAACCTCATACTCCCTGGGGCCTACCAAAACACTGCAGTGCGATTGGGCTTCAATAGCGACTACACCCGAAATCTATATGGATCGGTAAACTTACAATTTGGGAGCTTTTACCAAGGGGATCGAACGCGTTTCGGCACCAGGTTGGGCTATCGTTTTTTGCCGTTGCTTAGCCTGCAACTCAACTATGAATACAACACCTTGTCCTTTTCCGAGCTGGGCAACCAAAACTTGCATCTCTTTGGAATCTCGGCGGAGGTTTTCTTTAGTAATCAATTGAATTGGACCACGTATATCCAATACAATCAACAGATCGACAACTTCAATATTAATTCGCGCTTACAATGGGAATATAAACCGCTGTCTTTCGTCTATCTGGTTTTTGCAGATAACTATTCTGAAGCATTACAACATAAGGACTGGGGGGTCACCTTAAAGATCAATCGCCGACTAAATTTTTGAGATAAACAATCGAGTAGGGGAGTCGATTCAAGGATTGACGTATAAGTACTTTCCTGCATCAAGGGTTCCCTTGCTTCTCTAGAAACACGCACCAAAGGATTGACTTGTTCGAAGCTAGACTTTACGCATGATGCGCTTTCGATGCTTAATTCCCCATTCTGTCAGAGCCCGAAAAACTTGATCTAGGGTCATACCATACTCAGTCAATTCATACTCGACAGTAATGGGTGCTGTATCCTTAACCGTGCGCGAAACAATTTGATGTTGTTCAAGGAATTTTAGGTCCTTGGACAAAACTCTTCCCGTGATTCTAGGAATACTGTTGCGGATTTCATTAAAACGCATTCGGCCTCCTAGATATAAGGTGGTCATAATGATAATTTTCCAGCGTCCACTAAGTAGTTCCATCGTGTCCATGACAGGTAGCAACTTCTGAGCCAATTCTGATTTCTTTACCATCTATTTCGGTTTTTGCTAAGATTAAGAAAATTTCCCGGTCCTTCATCAAGTATCCTTTTTGATACTAGTATACAAGAGTATACTGTTACCCTAGAGATACTTATACGGCCTAGCTTTGTAGCGTTCTTATCATTACATCACACAAATTCAAATCTAAATGAAGGTTGCTTTATTTAATGCCACAGGGGCACAGGGTACTGCTATTGCCTCATTACTGCAAAAAAAGGACTACGAGCTGATTAGTCCGGTGCGCTCTGAAAAAAACCTTGCCCTACTTGCAAATAGGAATATCAAGGCTTTTCTCAGTGATTTTTCTAAGGAATCGCTAAAACCCATTCTGGCAGAAGTTGATCAAGTGGTTTTGCAGATTCCTGCCCAGATCTCTCCAAATCTTATGATCTCAATGGCTAACAATGCGCTTACTGCCATTCAGCAGGTGGGAAGCCCCCGTACCATCTTTGTGATCAGTAGCACTATCCCCGAACAACCTACAGGGAAAGCTAGTCCGGATGCCCGTTGGCAAATGAAACAGGAGGCAATGAGTATCTTACCAGATGCCATACTGCTAAGTGCTACGGAGTACCTAGAAAATTTCTCCACTTCCTACCTACAAGCCATTAAACAAGAAGGAATCATTCCTCAAACCATACCGAATCATTTACCGGTAAACTACCTTTCCTGGCACGATCTAGCCCTCTATGTCGAGGCAGCTCTGCAAAAAACTGATTTGCCTCCGGGATTCTATCCAATTGGAGGAGCAGAAGGCATTACGGGCGAAGCTTTAGCCCTTCGACTGGGTAAAGTATTGAACAAAGAGCTGCACTATCAGACTTTGAGCCATCAACAATTGGAAGGTTTTCTCACTCCTATCGTTGGAATGCCACTAGCCGCAGAATTGGCGGAATTCTATGAATGGCAAGATGGAGAAGGTAGTCATCTTTTAAATCCAGACACCTCTGCCATTAGAAAGAGGTTAGGGATAACACTAGCTGATTTCGAGCTTTGGGCTAAGCAGGCATTTTCCGATTCAATGGCCTTGTAGATTGGTCAAATACAAGATTTCATCAGAAGGGGAAGGCTCCACTCCTTCCCTTAACTGAATTTAAGGGTCGGCAAAAGACAAAAGATCAATTAGTGGCAGGAAATCACAAGCTGTAGACAAAGGACTAATCTTTCCTTATGTAAAAGTTAGCTAACTTACAGTCTAAAACCCACAGACATGTTTTGGCGTAAATTTATCAATAGGCTCTCTCAGGGTAAGATCAATGTTCTAGCGTATGTCCTGGAAATCTTCCTGATCATTTTTTCCATTCTAATCGCCATTCAAGCAGACCGCTATCAACAGGGAAAGCGCAATCAACATAAGCTAGATGACTATATACAAGCAATGTACCTCGATCTCTTGGAGGAACAGGAAAGCAATCGCAATAACCTCTTTGATTGTGAACAGGACATTCGGAGTATCAATGCAGGTATCCGGCTTAGCCAGATTAATCAAAAGGATAGCATACAAATAGCTTTGTACAATTTGGCCCAAGTAGCTACTAGGGGAGTATTCCGGGCTTTTCCTCCTACCACCTTTGATATCATGATGAGCACGGGTGATATTGCACTGATTAAAGACCTTGAGGTACGAGGTCAATTGGCCTCCACTTTCTCCTTCCGGGATGCTTACACCAAACGAGACCTCCTAGAGTTTGATAAAGAAACAAAAAGGGTAACCGATGAATTGGGGAAATATGCCAACCTGAGCTGTATGTATAATACCAGGGATTTGACGAGTTGTCTCACCGACCGAGAAGGCTTTACGAAACATTTTCATAATGAAGTATTCCCCTTAGCCAGAGCAGCAAATCTGCGTGCATTTCATCTCAAAAGAGCCATCAACTACTTCGACGCTGCCATCGAAAATCTTGAAGAAGTATATGGATTGAAACGGGAAGACGTGATCCAGGAAACTCCAGCTTCAGAATAAAACCAAGCTGTTGGAATCGCTATTTCCGACCCTCTTTAGGTACCCAGCAAGGCTCGCCATGATAGGCCTTGGCTTTTGTAATTTGTTGTTCATTCTTACCATCAATATCAATCGTGTAGATATGATCTTCACCTTTTCGTTTGGCGTGAAAGGCTATCTTCTTTCCATCCGGAGAAACCGCTATTTCCTGGTAGAAAGCCGTATCGTCAGTTATCTGCCTTGTTTCCTGCGTAAGAATATTCACGCTGAAAAGATCATTATGTTCCTTATCCCGTTCATCGGAATAGTGGTAAGTGTAGACGATTTCTTGGCTATTGGGTAACCAAGAAGTGTACTTTTCACGTTTTTCAGATCGGGTAAGTCGCTTTGTTATCCCCGTAGTAATCTGGTATATATACAATTCTCCATTTCCATCTCTATCCGAAATAAAGCTGAAGTACTGTTCGTCAGGGGACCATTTGGCCCTACTGTTATAGGAGGGATCGGTCACCAACAGGCGATTGGAACCAGAATTAACATCCATGATACCGATATAGCGATTTTGGTTATCCTTTAGGGTATATAAGGCATATTTCCCGCTCGGTGAAAGAATGAACTCTTCTAATCCTTTGGTGTCGATGACTTTATCTGAACCCTTCAGATCGAATGCTCGGATAGAGAACTGGTTAGCAGTATCACTAGAATTATAAAGGACTGCTTTCAGACTCGCATTCCAAACTGGCCCCCAGTCCCAGCCTGGATTTGAGGTGAGCTGTTGAACGGGACCGCCATTTTCATTTATAAGGAAAAGATCAAAATTACCGGACTGGTTGGTCAAGTATGCTATTTCATGTTGTGCGATACCATAAAAGGGCAGCAATAGTAAAAATAAGAAAGAAGAAACCTTCATGGTCGGGCTTTTGATAACAATTTACCGCACGTTCTGGAAAAAGGGAAATGGAGTGCAAATAAAGCTTGTCTGATTTCGAGAAGCGGTGCTAGATTAATATTCGACTGAAGATCTGTTGGCCATCCTAATAATCCCTCACTAACTTAAGTGATGGAGTGGTCTTATTTACTATGGGATTACTTGTAAGGTACAGGACAAAAAACTATTTTACTCAAAACACCTTTATGTCAAAATGCACAATAAATTCACTAGTCATTATTCTAATAATGACCTGCCTCAATTTTTCTACCATTACAGCTCAAGAATCGAATCTTAAACAGCCTATCAACAAGGAGGAGCCCTGCGGTTTTGCCACCGATATGCGATTTAGCTGGTCTGGTGGATGCCGAAATGGCCTTTTGGATGGATATGGGAGGCTAATTGCCTATGATGAAAATGGGGAGTGGTGGGGTATGCAAGACCTACATGTAGACAGCGGAATGGTACATGGTTATGTCCAGCAGTATTCAGATAAAGAAGCTACAGATCTCATCTATTCCGCCTTTTATCGAAGGGGGATCTTAACCGGTGAAGTGTTCCAGAAGTATTCAAATGGCTCTTTCTCCGGTGAGAAATATGATAGTCTACGGAATGGTTATGGAGTGTACTGGTTTAAAAATGATACTGATGAACGTAAGAAAGCAAAGCTTGCCCGTAAAGGCAAGAAATATGATCCAGGATTTCACAGCAAGTACATGGGGCACTGGAAAGATGGAGTGAAGGATGGGTTTGGTGAAATCTACTTCTATAGCAAAAAGACTAGAGACGTTGGAGTATACAGACAGAATCAATTTCACATTTCCTGGCGTAGTCGCAATTCCAGTGCGAAAACGTACCTAAGCAGGTACAAGTCCAAAGCCCCCTTTAGAAAAACACTGGAAACCATCCATCCTTTCATAGATCTGGAAGATATAGATTACTACCAGCAACAGTATACAACTGCGCTCAAGGATAACCCCAAAGACTTCATTGCACTTCTTGGTTTAGGAGGGTTAGCCTATACAACCGGAAATTATGAGGAAGCCCTGTCCTATTATAACCAGGCATTGGAGAATTCTGCAGAATCCCGTTGGGCCAACTATTTTCGAGCTTGTACATTGGAAAAACTAGGAAAGTATGATGATGCGCTAAATGATGTACGAAAAGTAACCAAGAGCTTAGATCCAGGCAATATTAACGCTTGGTATTTACAAGGGAAACTCAACTACCTGCTCGGTGACTATGATCAAGCACATGCTTATCTCGATTGGGTTAATCGAGTACGGCCTAAGTTGGGCCACGTGCTGTATTATTTGGCATTAACCAATAAAGTTCGGGAAGAACGACACACCGGCATCTTGGAAGGAACCATCCTTAATCAACTTAATCAACAGGTGACTGATAATTACCCATGGAGGTCGCAGTTGGGGAAAGCCGAACGCTATTTGGAGGAAGCCGGAGACACTGCACTCCTGGTGCAAGTACTCGGTGATCAAGGAAAATTCTCTTTTCTGGAAAAACATTATTTTTCCGCTATCCCCCCACTTGAAAAGGCCCGTTCCTTGGATTCCACTGACATGGGACTAAATATTGCCTTAGGACATTCATATATCCAAGCCAAAAAATATAAAGAAGCTGCGATCTTAGCTAGGATACTGGTTAAAAATCAGGAGACTAAGGCAGAAGGTGAATTTATGATGGGCAATATTATGGTCAAGACTAATAAAATGCGATCAGCTCTCAATAGATTTAAAAAGGCCACTTCCTTGGCATCTGATGGCCGGTACTTCAATAATCTGGCAGTGGCAAAAATCATGATGAAAGAAGAAGATGGAGTATGTGCAGATTTCAAGTCAGCCGCTGAAAATGGCATTGACCAAAACTATTTTTACCTAACTCGCGAATGTGATTTTGAAGTTCCCTCAAAAAGATGTCATATATGTAAAGGAGAAGGTCGGCTTTGGGATGGATCTAGACGAGTACAAAATGGTGGTTTAGTCAAAAACTATGAGACTTGTACCACCTGTGATGGCAAAGGTAGAATCTATAAGGCCTTTAAATCAAATCAAAAACTGGAGTGGTACTTTAATTAGGACCAACACAGCAATTCGCCTTTCCATTACCCAAGTTGAATTATTTGATCTTAGAATTGGGATGGCATCTACATATCGGTTCAGGCCCTCTTCCCTGATATTTGCGCTATGGAAGAGGGCCGAAAGATTTGGACATCTCCTTTGATAGCTGTTTAAAGTGGTAGATTGAAAATATTTGTAATTTCTTTACCTCTATCATCGGGATCATCCCGAGCATTAGCCCTACCTTCACTCGAGAGAAAAACGATCAACCAACTGTCCAACATGAATAAGCTGCTACTAGGCCTAGCGCTCTTTGCCATACCTATGGTGATGGTAGCTCAATCAAGGGTGTCCCTCACTGGGCGGATCCTAGATGAGCACTCAAAGGAGCCTATTGAATACGGCACCATTACAATCCTTCAAGCCAAGGACTCAGCTCTAATCGCTGGCACTGTTACGAATGAAGAGGGACTATTCCAAATTGAAAGCTCCTTGGACTCCATTTATTTGCAGGCCCAATTTCTAGGTTTTGAACTATACACATCTTCCATTTTCTTCGCGTCGGATCGCGTCGATTTTGGAGATATCCCGCTCCGACTCAACAGCTCCAATTTGGCCGAGGTAGAAATTACTGCACGTACCATTACTTCCTCACATCGGGTAGATAAACAGGTGTTTGACGCAGGGCAATTTCAAGCTGCTAAAGGAGGAACGGCTTCGGATGTGTTGCGCAACCTGCCTTCCATCAGCATCAATTCTTTTGGGGAGATATCAGTTCGAGGTTCCACGGGCTTCCTCTTGATGATCAATGGTAAACCCGTACAAGGAGACCCAGCAATCGTATTACAGCAGCTACCAGCCAATGCTATAGATGATATAGAAGTCGTCACTGCCCCTTCCGCTAAGTATGACCCTGACGGGAAAGCCGGTATCATTAATATCAAGACCAAGCAGGCTTTGACTGATGGAACATTTCTAAGTGTCAACACCTTGCTAGGATTGCCTAGTATCGAATCCTACGATAATCAGAATAGCACGCCACGATACGGTGCTGATGTTACCTACAACTTTCGTCGAGGTAAATGGAATGTATCAGCAGGATTGGATTATCGCAGATATGATATCTCCGGACGGCGCGAGGGGTATGTCAACACCTTCCTTAATAATGTGCTGACGGAATTCCCTTCTGATGGTGAACGCAGTTTTGATGAAACCAATTACTCGGGCAGGCTTTCTTTGAGTTACGTTCCAAGTGCACGTCAGACAATAACATTAGGGATGTATGCAGGAAAAAGAACTAAAGAACGTACGGCTGACATCTTATACTTACATCAACAAAGAACTCAATTAGCGGATGGGGTATATCAAGGAGCTGGGGCTTACCATGATCGTTTTCTTGAAACGGGGCAAGCCTTCCAAGGTGGAACCCTATTGAATAGGCTGACCTATTTCAATGAGAATCTCCGTGTACGTAAAGGGGATTTCATTATTGGGTCATTGGATTATGCCTTTCGATTTAAAGATAAGTCGACATTTAAGCTGTCAGGCCTATACGAAAGAACGGTCTTAGGTGGGCCAACCGACAATGCCAACCTAGATTATCCGAATACGGCGCGAATTCTGCAACTACAGTTCAATACCAATGACAATCCCCTTGACGGGCTGCGCTTACAAATGGACTACAGTAAGTCATGGGGCGAAATCCTGTGGGAGAGTGGCTACCTGTATCGACACCTACAACATCCGGGAGATTTCGACTATTTCGATCGAGATTTGGTCAGCGAACAGTGGCTAGAAAATCCTTTGTTTACCAACAACATTGACCTCAGGCGTTCTATTCATTCAGTGTATTCCCAAATTTCAGGGCAAGCTGACAAACTAACTTACACAGCGGGTCTCCGCCTAGAGCACTTCGATAGGAACGTCTCCATCGAACGCCCAAGTGAAACCTACAACCTTAGTCAGCTTAATCTATTCCCTTCCTTTAACCTGGGATATGACTTATCAGAGGATCTAGGCCTGAAAGCAGCCTACAGCAGAAGAATCGAACGAACTACTACCTTCAAAATGACTCCATTTCCGGAACGCGAGCATTCAGAAACACTAGAGCAGGGGGATGCGGAGTTATTGCCGGAATACATCGATCTAATAGAGATTGGGCTAGTGCAAAACTGGGGAGACCACTCTGTGTTCGCCACAGCCTATTATAGAAATATTGAGAATGTTATCAACCGTGTCAACACGGTCTACAATGATACGATTCTAAATCGCATTTACACCAATGCAGGCAATGCCAATGCCCTGGGGCTGGAGTTTGGCAGCACCTTTTACCCCGCTGCAAAATGGCAAGTATACCTAGGCGCAAATGTATTTAACTATCAGATTGAGGGAAATCTATTTGGCGATCAAATCAACACCTCGAACACGATCTTCTCTGTCAACGCCAACACAAGTTTCAACCTCACGCCTACACTCTCCACGCAACTTGCATTCAACTACTTATCCGAGAGAGTCACTGCGCAGGGACGAGATTCAGAGTTCTATAATCCTTCTCTTACCCTAAGACAAACTTTCTGGGAAAAGAAGCTTGCACTTGCCATCCAGTGGCTAAATGTCGATATGGGGCTATGGGCTGCTAATGAGCAGCGTATCACTACCGAAAGGAGCAATTTCTATACCACTACCAACTATGTGTACGAAGTCGACATACTGCAATTCACCCTTTCTTATCAACTCAATGCCATCTCTAAAAAAATTGACTTGCCAAAGAGTGAATTTGGAGCAAAAGAATTCTAGAAGTTCTACATTCAGATGTGATCGCCAGTTAATTGGAGCCCAGCCCCCTTGGAGCCTGCCCGAATATTCCCTAACTTAGTTGCAGAAAAGAATTTTGAATATTCCCATTACAAAGCCTTTATACCCCAAAGGCAATTCTGATTTCCCATTCGATTCATAAACAGCTGGACCAAAATGCGTCCACTGAATTATTTTATCTCTAGTGGCAAGTTCACCTGCCCGTAAAATCTTATTTATGAATCCGAAGGAAATTATGTTATTTCTTAGCCTAGTGCTACTTTTTGCCTGCAATACCAAATCCCCATTATCCTACCTGGACCCAGGCCCCGCCCCAGAAACAGCCACTACCTTCGCTAAAGGGGAGATATCAACCCTAGGGATTAGAGAGGGGAATGTCGTATTGTCTCCAGATGGTCAATTACTACTGTACATTAGTGTCGACAACATCAGTGGTCCTCAGATATACCAGAGAAGATTCCAAAAAGGCCAGTGGTCCACTGCAAAACGAGTATCCTTTTCGGATCAGGGAGAGAACTATGAGCCCTTCTTTTCGCAAGACGGGAAGTCCGTGTATTTTGTGTCCAATCGTTCCACTGGTAAGCAATGGAATGGTAGAATTTGGCAAGTGGAGCGCCAAGGACAAGCTTGGGGCGAACCTAAGATGTTAGATATTCCCGTTGAAACGGACAAGGGACTTTGGTTTCCATCGGTTACCAGGGACGGCCTGGTCTACTTCGGAGCCTACCTTGATAAGCCAGAAAACTACGGTAAAAGCGATATCTACAGCTTTAATCCGACAAATGGAGAAATTAGTAACCTTAGTCCGTTGAATACCGAATTTGAAGAATGGGACCCATTCATCGCTCCGGACGAAAGTTATATGATATTTGCATCCGATCGCACTGGTGGCTTCGGGGCTGTCGATCATTATATTTCTTTTAAGGCTGAGGGAGCTTGGGGCATTCCTGTAAATATGGGCCCGAAGATCAACTCCTCAGCTTACGATGTAGCGGCTAAGGTCACACCCGATCAGAGATTCATCCTATTTGATCGGCCTCTCAAAGAGGATCAAGATGTGTACTGGATCAAGGCCGACCTGATTGAAGAACTTAGAGCTCAGCAGTAGGAGTTTTACCTGAAACTCTTCACGCTCCTTTTAAAATTTCATCTACCATGTCCCAATTCTTACAGATTCAACCACTGTTGCAAGTAAACTCGATTTCAGATGCCGTCAGCTTCTATATGGCAATAGGCTTTCATCTGGTCTATCAACGAGAAGATATGCATGCTGTGATGGGTAGGGGAGAAGTTCAACTTCATCTTTCTGCTATGGAACAAGCCCCCGCTTGCCAAATCATTGTGGAACGGGTGGATGAACTATACCAAGAAATCGCAATAGCTGACGTCAAAGTCATCTACCCATTGGGAAATCGTCCGTGGGGTAATCGCGACTTTACCATCGAAGATTCAGACGGGAACCAGATTACTTTCAGTCAGAAAATCTAGCATTTGTACAGGTTCTTCTAAAGTTTTTGTTCATAAACGGAATTTAACGGAAATAGCAGCAGTTGAAATCTGCCTTGCGGAAGTAGAAGGGCAGATGCTAGCTACTTGGATAAAAAACTTGTTATGAAATTTAGCACCTTCACCCAGC
>CAJXPD010000341.1 GCA_913057785.1 uncultured Lewinella sp.
CGACAGAGGAAACTTCGGATGTTTGAGCAATGCAAGCTAGAATTGGAAATAGATGAAGGGGACAACGTCCGCGCTGGCGGTTTGGGTGACCAACCAAATCACGAAGGCTAGTATCAAGCCTTTTACGGGCCAAGGAGAAGCGATATAGGTTTTCTCCCACCATTCCCGCCAGGCGGTAGGAATAAAGTGAAGGATAAAGCCTAGTCCGATTAAATAAAAGACGGTTGAATAACTCTGAAATATCTCGCCAGCCAACTCTCCATGGAAAGAAGTCATGATTTGTCCAAGTACTGCAGTTGTTGTTTCCCAAGGTCCTAAGGGATTATTCAAGGCGCCAGAGCGGAAGAAAATCCAGCATAAGGTAACGAAGTGAAAGACTAAAATAACCGAGAAAGTCTGCTGGCCGATCCGAGTCAATTTAAAACCGATATAGTTCATCAACTGATCTAAGCTCAGGGCAACGATCAGTAACAAAGCCCAGGCTGCGAAGATCTGGAGATTGGTCTGCGTCAAGAGCTGGAGCATATCGGGCTCCAAGTTTTCCCCTTGCGCTGCCATCCAAAAACCAACCTGAGCCAATAGCTGCACGATCAAGACGATCACTCCTGCTCTCACTGCCGTATTCTTCCACCATTTTCCCGCCTGATCCAACGCTCGATCAATGGCCAAGGCCATGCCATGCAGCCCACCCCAGATAACAAAAACCCAGCTGGCACCGTGCCAGAGACCGCCTAGCAACATGGTGAGCATGAGATTGATATAGGTACGAAAACCACCTTTGCGATTACCCCCTAAAGAAATATAGAGGTAATCTCTCAACCAGGAGGACAAGGAGATGTGCCAACGCCGCCAGAAATCGCGGATGGTGTCTGATTGATAAGGGAAGCGGAAATTCTCCGGTAGGCGTAGACCCATAATTAGGGCTAGGCCGATGGCCATATCCGAATAACCGGAGAAATCACAATAGATCTGTATGGCATATCCGTAAGCGGCCATTAAATTTTCGAATCCGCTATACAAGGCTGGGTTTTCGAATACACGATCCACATAGTTAATGCTGATATAATCCGAGATGACCGCTTTCTTGAATAGTCCCCCACAGATCAATAGCAATGCCCTTCCCAAATCAGGTTCACTCAATTGCAGGGGTTTCCTGATCTGAGGAATAAAATCAGCCGCGCGAACAATGGGGCCTGCTACTAACTGAGGAAAGAAGGATACGAAAAAGGAGAAGTCCAACAATCGAGCAAAGAAGGTTCGCCAGTCTTTCACTCCTTCCGTTAAGGGTACCAATTTACCTCGATAGACATCGATACTGTAACTTAACGTTTGGAAGGTAAAGAAGGAGATACCTACCGGTAAAAAGATCGATTGCATGGAGAAATTACTCCCAACAATATCATTTAAGGAGCCAATAAGGAAGTTGGTATACTTGAAGTAAGCTAGCAATCCCAAATTGGCCAGCAGACTCAGGATCAAGTATCCTCGACGTGCCCGTTGATTGGGAGCGTTCTGGATAAAATGTCCTAAGCTAAAGTCTATTAAAGTCGAAATGATCAGTAGGACGAAATAGAGTCCACTGGATTTATAGTAGAAGAACAGCGAGAAACCTAGTGTATAGACCAAGCGCCAATTGGTTTGCCGCCTCAGCAGCAAATACCCAGCATAAAAAGACATGAACCATACTAGGAAAACCATACTATTGAAGAGCATGGGCTTAGTTGGATCATAGATAAAATAGGGCGCTACATCCGTCCAGTTCACAGGTCCCCCTTGGGTGTTTTTAGTGTAATTCGTAGGTGTTCATCAAGGCTTCATAAAGCAAATGCCCTTGAAGCTCATAGCCGGATCTGGTAAAGTGGATCAAATCTTTTCCTGAAAGACCTTCTGCGCGCCATTTCTGTACCCCACCGGATACTTTCATAATCGCTTGAAGATCCCAGATCGCGGCATGGTATTTTTCTGCTGTTTCTATTAATACTTCCCTAGCAATGGGATTTGTAGTTTTACCAATCCGGCCTCGCTTCAGCGCATCCGGGTTTGTCGTTACCAGGATGGCTGTGTTATTGGGAAGTCGCTCTCGCACCGAAGCCAGGAATGCATCCACCTCATCCCTAAAACCTGCTTCCCGAAAGCCTGAGGACAAAGCTTCATTTGTTCCTAAAGAAACAATCACCAGATCAGCTTCCAAGGTAGGTAGTTGATCCATGAAGAATTCAGCTCTATTGTAATGGTAGAAAGAGGCTCCATTCACTCCAATACTATGGTACAATAATCCAGCTCTACGAGAGTCCTCCACACTAATGCCGTAAATTAAACCCTTTCGTTGCTCTGCACTATGCTTTGCTCCCTTAATTACCAACTCATCAAATGACTTTTCGGACATGAAGGACATCAGGGCAGGGCTTGATCCATCATTGGGTTGCTCAACATGCGCCAATTCCTGAAAAGGTTTTCCAGCAAAAGACGCGGTAGATCCACCACTGCCTACGACAAGCCTTTGTCCCACTCTAATCATGCTTCCTCGAATCCCATTCCATCTTTGAAGTTGACGAACGCTGCATCGGTACCTTTGGGCTATGCCCGAAAGCGTCTCTCCCGAGCGAACTTTATGGTACTTACGCGTATAGTTTACCGGTTTGGCCACCTTCTCTCCTTCCTTAAAGTGTCCCAGACGATAGTCAAAATAATCTGGTCCTTCCTGGTAATACAGACTTACTTTATCAAAAGAGTAATCAAACAAGCCATCTGGCTTGATTTGCATGACCATCGTAAAATTCTGCTTACGGGTTTGAATGCTCATCCCGGCTAATCCAAGTGGAAGTCCACTTCGATCGTAGATGTTTCGACGATAATCCCACATGGCGTCAGTTCCTGCCTTTAGATCAAGCGGACTATTGGTATCCGCGAAACGATAGGGGAAAATGAATCCTCTACCAACGGCACCAAAGCGCTGCTGCAGCAAGAGCCGCACGCGGCCAGTTAACAAGTCAGCCTGAATATGAGAATCGCCTATATGCACTACGGTTACCTTACCCACTTCATGGGCCTCCAGGCGTCGCAAGCGTTCGAAAAAAGGATGAAGGGCTTCTTCGTTGAGGATAGTATTGACGGACTGGTCTATAAAAGATGGAAAGCTGTCCATCAAGCTTACGGGAGTCGGCAGTTCATGAAATACTCTGCCATCCACCGTATCTGCCTTATTCAGCTGTGCCTCAGCTATGCTCAGGCGTTCAGCCACTTCCTTTTCGATCGATTTTGATCGAGAAGCTGCGATGGTCCAACCTGCAGCCACTGCTAATAAAAGCAATAAGGAAATACGTTTATACAATTTCATTATTGGGGGGCGTTAGTATATTCTTCGTAAGCGTTCATCAAGTAGGCCAGCAATAGCTTTCCCGCCTGGTGCGCGCCTCTAAAATTAAAGTGAGTATAATCCAAATTAGCCCAACGCGGTTCTTTCTCCTCTACCCATTCAATCATACTGCCTTCTCCACCCATGGCCTCGTAAAAGCTAAAGAAACTTACATTCTCTCTAGCTGCTACACGGCGCAGGGCTTCGTTTACTCTAGGCGTCCCTGGATCTGTCATCATCTCGCCTTCCACTTTGATCGCTTTATCCGTCGGCCCGACCAATAAAATAGCGGCCTTGGGCATATGTCGTTTAATATGACGAATAACTCTTCTCATCTCGGCTCGATACCAGCTGTAATCCTCCATATCTTTATTGATCACATTAAGGCCATATTGCATGATGACCAGGTCGTAATTCAATAGGCTATCAAATTGTACCATCATGCCTCCGCTCACATGCGTCAGCATGGCTCCTGAGTTTCCCCGAGCTGAGAAGTTGTCTAATATGATCCCTTTATCACTTTCCAGGCTTACTCCATACAAGGGTAGGTTCTCCGGTAGTTCAAAATCAAGTCGAACCTTCCTGCAAGGCTCAGTGGTCAACCACAACTGATTGAGATGCTTTCGTTTATCTAGTTCAAATTGCGTCGTATTTTCTCCTACGGTAACCTGTACAAAAGGTTGCTGATCACTGGCTGGCAAGAGGGAATCCCTAGCTGGTCGACCGTAGAAAAGGCGAGCCTTTGGGATTGACTTCAATCCAGGAAAAAGCCGGACAGCTCCATATTGCACCCAGTGCGTTTCTATCTCTTCAGCAGTGGTATCAACTACTGCCACGATAGTAGAATCTATACCAAGCGTATCCTCCTGAATCTTAGGTTGCCTAGCCAAGAAGAATTCACCCGTTATATTTCGAGCAATGGCATATGGGTTCTTTTTGCCAAAGCGCAAACTTTCCCACTCCCCTCCGATCTTATGGCGCACGGATTGTCGAAAGCCCGCTACTTGCGAGTAGATCGGCATGTATCCGACTCCTGCTCCACCAAAACGCTTTTGTAGACTATCTCGGACCGTCTGGGAAATCAAATCCCCTTCAATAGATGAATCTCCAAAATAGGCTATCCTCACCTGTCCTCTCTTTTCTGCCAATCGCTCGAAGAAAGAGCGGAGATTGGCCGCATTATCAAAAACAGTAGGAGGAGGGATCGGAATGGTGTCCTCTTCGATGACTGGAACTAAGTCAATCGTATCCGGCGCAGCCAGCGCCAAGGTATCAACCATAGCAGTTGTATCTGATGCAATGGCGGCACCTCCAAGGCCAAAGACGGTATAGCTACGAAAGTTGTTTTGTAGATAGGGTATATTGGCATGCAGCAAGGGATAGACCGCTAAAAGGCAGACTGCAAAAAGGAGGGTGAAAAATGCTTGGGTGAATGTCCTTTGTTCCAATATAAGCTAGTTTTCTGGATCGGTTATGGTCGTACTTTCCATGCCTAACGGGAAACTCAACGGTATCCTGACCAAGTTCCCTCGCTTGAAAACGAGTGCAAAGTTAAGCATTCAATGCCATACATTCGAGCTTTCAGTAAATCGGCGGCAATTAAACTTAGAAGGATTGGCCTGGATGTTTACAGATTATTTCTAATTTCCACTTGATTTCCTAACCAAACAGCTAAGCATGCGTCACCTCCTAGTCTTTGTACTGATTAGTCTTTCCAGTACTGTATTTGCTCAAAATGCCACGCTCCTTCTTCCCGACCATCTATTTGATGGAAAACAAGTACATGAAGGTTGGGGGCTGATTTTTCAAGCTGATACTATTGTAGCGGTTGGCCCTAAGTCTGACCTTCGACGAAGGCAAGTCAGCGAGATCATTGAGCTTCCCGGTACGACTTTGCTTCCTGGCTTGATCGAGGGACATTCCCATCTATTGTTACACCCCTATAACGAAACCAGCTGGAATGATCAGGTACTCAAAGAGAGCCATGCGGAGCGCGTAGCGAGAGCCGTCGTTCATGCGGAGAAGACGCTGATGGCCGGTTTCACTACCGCACGTGACCTGGGTTCAGAAGGAGCAGGATACGCAGATGTAGGAATTCGAACCGCCATTGAAAAGGGAGTGGTTCCTGGGCCAAGGCTGCAGGTAGCAGGGCCTGCCATCGTAGCTACAGGGAGTTATGGTCCTAAGGGGTTTGCACCGCATGCCCAACCGCCATTGGGCGCTCACGCGGCTGATGGAGTGGATGGATTGATCAAGGAAGTGCGTACACAGATCGGTCATGGTGCCGATTTCGTGAAGGTTTATGCTGATTATCGATGGGGACCTGATGGAGAAGCACGACCAAGTTTTTCGTTGGATGAATTAAAACTCATTGTGCAAACTGCGGCGAGTAGTGGTCGCAAGGTGGCTGCACACGCCGCTACGGCAGAAGGCATGCGAAGAGCCACGCTGGCCGGTGTAGTTAGCATTGAACATGGCGATGGTGGAACCGCCGAAGTCTTTGCCTTGATGGCTGAAAAGGGCGTATCGCTTTGCCCAACCATTGCTGCTGGTGATGCAATTAGTCAATATCGAGGTTGGCAAAAAGGCCAAGGTGAAGAACCAGCCAGGATCAAGCAGAAACGCAAATCCATGAAGCTAGCCTTAGCTGCTGGAGTAATCATAAATGCAGGAGGGGATGTAGGCGTTTATCCCCACGGTGATAATGCACGCGAGCAAGAGCTAATGGTGGAGTATGGAATGACTCCGCTGGCCACTTTAGTCGCCACCACTAGTACTAACGCCAAGATAATGGGCTGGAAGGATCGTGTAGGAAGTTTGAAACCCGGTCTATGGGCAGATCTTTGCATTGTCGAGGGTCGGCCAGATCAGGACATTTCGGACTTAAGAAAGGTAAAAGGAGTGATAAAGGGGGGAAAATGGGTGGTAAGAAAATAAAAAAGTCGTGCCACAAAGACACGACCTGCCAAATTGAACTAGTATGAAAAAACTCTATAGTAATAACTCCAAAGATGTCGAAATGTTGCATGGTGGTGTGCGGATATCTGAAATATCCGACCAACACCCTTTTTTCCTCGTTAAACGGCTAACAAAAACAGATGGGAAGCTTAGTGGTTTTTCATCTGTAATTATGCTGACTTGAGGGGGATAGTTTGCCATTTGAGCTATTGTCTTAGATAGAAAGAAGATAGCCCCCTACTTTTTAATAATTTTAGGAGAGAATTCCAGTCGATGCAGAATAAGCTTATTGATATCCTCAAGCGTGTTGGTCCGCACCTGTTATTTTGGGCAGGTGTCGTATCCGTGTATTACCGCAATGCACAGATCCGGGAGTGGACGGAGCACTTCTGGGAATATATGGGCTGGATACTTCCAGTGGATATCGCGGCGGTTTATTTTGCAGCCTACTTGTTAATTCCAACTTTCCTATTGCGAAAACGCTATACCACTTTTCTCATCCTTTTTTTGCTTAGCAATGCCTTCTTTGTGCTGCTAGAAAATGGGATTTATCACTTTCTGGTGAACCCTATCATGGAGAAAGGGTATGATTTGCCTTTCTTTTATTTACCCCGCATTTGGAGCATTATTTTGGGGATGGATGTATACGTCTTTCTTTTCTGCGGGATTCAAGTGTATCGTTATTGGGTAAGAGATCAAAAGAAACAGTCCGAATTGATCCAACAAAGTCTAAGCAGTGAGTTGGCCTTGCTCCGATCTCAGATTAATCCTCACTTCCTCTTCAACACCTTGAACAATATTGACCTCTTAGTATTCAAAGACCAGCAAAAGGCCTCAGATTCGATTGTCAAGTTATCAGAGATTATGCGCTATATGCTTTACGAAGCAAACACCGAGTCTGTGCCCCTATACAAGGAGGTACAATATCTCGAAAGCATGGTCGACCTCATTCGGTTGCGGGTGAAAGATCCCGACTTTATCCAGTTCGAAGTCAATGGAAATACGACCGGAAAGATGATTCCCCCCATGCTGCTTGTTCCATTCGTCGAAAATGCCTACAAGCACGGCAAAAAAACGGGCCAAGCCCCTGGAATTAGCATTAAGTTAGACATAGAAAGTGAACATTACCAGCTATATGTATTCAACCGCAAGGATACCGGCCATGTGGAAGCCAAGGACTTGACTGGGGGCATCGGCTTAAACAATGTACAACGACGGTTAGACCTTTTGTATCCTGGACAATATGAATTGGTCATCAATGACGAACTCCAGTCTTTTGAAGTAAGCTTGAGATTGCCGATCGGACGGACGATGGCTGAGACGAAGGTTCTTCAACAACTCCAAAAACAAATTGATCATGAAGCTTAGTTGTATAGCAGTGGATGATGAGCCGTTAGCGCTCGAAAAGATGGAAACTTACATCGCCAAGGTGGATTACCTCGATCTTCGTGGCACCTTTGACAATGCCTTTGATGCCTTGAATTTCCTGCGCCAGGAGCGGGTAGATTTGATGTTTCTGGATATTCAAATGGATGAGTTGACTGGAATTCAACTGTTGGAGGTACTTAAGAATCAGCCCAAGGTGATCCTCACTACGGCTTACGATCAATATGCCCTAAGAGGATATGAGTTGGATGTAGTGGATTACCTCCTTAAACCCTTCAGCTTTCAACGCTTCCTCAAAGCCGCTGAAAAGGTATTTGAAAGTCTTCGCCAGGTGCAGCAACCCACTAACAATGCGCCGGTGACAAAAGACAAGGATTTCATCCTCGTCCGATCTGAATATCGCCTACAAAAAATCAGGCTTCAAGATATCCAGTATATCGAAGGAATGAAAGATTACTCCCGCATCTTCACTCCCACCAACAAAATCATGACCCTCCAAAATCTCAAGAAGTTGGAGGAGGTCCTCCCCTGCCCTCCTTTCCTGCGGGTACACAAATCATTTATCATTTCTGTAGATCGGGTCGATAGTATCGGCAAGAACGACATCGTCGTAGCTGAGCGCACGATTCCAATTGGAGGTTTGTATAAAAAAACCTTTATGGATTACTTGGATCAGCAGAAACTCATCGGTTAGTTGTAATCATTTACAGCAGAGAGAAAGTGTTTTGAATTGCCTGATGGGTCGGGTATTCTCTCCCAAGGAATAAGATCTTCATCTATGATGACTCCAAAATAGATCTATATTGCCTGTATCCATTGATCCTTTCGTGAAACCCAAGGGCTACTCCTAAATGTTCGTAAACCTTAACTAGCATAGGAAGCCTTAACAAAGAAACAACATGATAAACCTGTTAGCTTTAATCATCTGTGTTTCCATTTCTAATTGCGATCCATCCATTGAAGATAGTCCCTGCCCAAGAAATCAACCCGTGATGGCCTATGCTGCCAAAGACGACGCTATTTTTCTATTTGGGGGTTACTGCAGCACCACGAAAAAGCGGCTCAATGACCTTTGGCAGTTTAAAAATAGTCAGTGGAAGGAAATAAAGCAGGATGAAGCACCTGCGGCCCGTAGTGGCCACGCAATGGTTTATGACACTTTTAATGATCGACTTCTGGTATTTGGAGGAAAAAGCGAAGCCGGACAATTGCTAGATGATCTATGGAGTTGGAATGGATCGGTCTGGTCGAAACTAGAGGCAACTGGCCCGGCGCCAAGACAATCACATACTTTAGCCTTTAATTCTAGTACGGGCGAAGTATTTCTGTTTGGAGGATCTAATGTCGAAAAACAATCCTTAGACGATACGTGGATCTTCAAAGATGAGGGATGGGAAAGGATCAATTCCGCTTCCGTACCCCCAGCAAGATTACAGCATACTTTAGTTCATGATGCTGAAAGAAAAAAGATGGTTCTCTTTGGTGGATTTGATCGAACGGAAAGCGGTAAAATCGTGTATGGAGATACTTGGGAGTGGGATAAAACTAAGGGGTGGGAGTTGAAAGACAATAATGAGCAACTGGCTAGGGATCATCATGGAATGGCTTACGATTTGACATCAAAGTCCACCATTCTGTTTGGTGGCTATAATCAAGGATATTTGGGAGGTACTTGGCATTGGAAAGGAGAAGCATGGGTTAAACACCAGCATTCTGGCCCTTCCGAAAGAGCAGGAAAACCAAGCCTGTTTTACCATGCTGCAGCTCAGGGCATCATCCTGTTTGGTGGTTGGGACCAAGGCAATCGTCCCTTGATGGATTTTTGGAAGTATGATGGCCATACAAATTCGTGGAGTCCTTTTCTTCCGTTGTCAAAAGACTAACAAGGCTTTCCGACTCAAGCTGGATACAGTTCCTAGGTTTTCTTCTTCTTTACTGAAAAGTAGAAATGGCTGCCTTTACCTTTCTCTGATTCCATCCAGATCGAATTTCCGGTCTTTTCTAAGATACTTTTACAGATGGCCAGGCCTAGGCCAGAGGATTGCGTGATACTTTTATTGGCCAAGGTGGCAAAGGGCTGAAATATCTGCTGGTGAAAACGGGGATCAATCCCCTTGCCGTTATCACTGACTTTGAAGACGATTTTATCTCCCTTTTCTTCTAGACTAACCTTAACCATCGGGATTTTGGCTTCGTTATGAATTAATCCGTTTCGAACGAGGTTGCGAAGTATGAGGCCAAGCATTGGAGCTGAGAAATAAACCGCTCCGATTTGATCAGGATTACTGAAATGAAGCTCGCCATTTCTTTCCTGGAAAGCATTCTTACAATCCTCTTCTACAGTTTGCCAAGCTTCTCCAATTGGTACTTGGCTATACTTGATCTCATCATTAGCAAGGTTGGTATAAGTTCTAAGTGAATCGATGATTTGATAGCTAGTTTTGGAACTGCTCATGATAAAGCCCAGGTATTCCTGAAAACGCGTGATATCAACTTGATTGCGCTTAAGGGATGCGTTGATTAATCCCGCAAAGCTGTTGATATTCCGAATGGGTTCTTTCAGATCATGGGAAGTGATGTAAGCAAAGTGAGTCAGGTCTTGATTCTTGACCTGAAGTTCTTTGTTCAGCCGTGACAACCTTCGTTTGGATTTCGCTTGGAAGTAAAGTACAAACAGCAAGGTCAAGGATGCTAAAAAAAGGAACAATAATGCACCATAAAAAATTTGCCTCTCTAAGCTTCTTTTATACTGTAAATCAGCCTTTTCTTTTTCTTGTTTGAATTGATTTGTGAGCAATGTTTCTATAATCCGGAATGAACTAGGTGCTTGGCTTTGGGCCTTTTGCTCCAGGTAGCCCTGGTTCATAATTGCATAGGCTCGTTCAAAGTTCTGTTGTCGAGCGTGAATCTCAGCATGATGAAAATTCAGATCATCAATATAGTAGAAGAGGAGATCTTGGGCTTTTTCTGCGTGAAATTGGGCGCTTTCCAAATCATCCCCTTTAAGATAGGCCAAACTCATTCCGTAATGACATTCCCCTAATTCCTTACGCTCCTGCTGTTGTTCACTTAAGTCAATACCGGCTCGAAAGGCTTCCAGAGCAGAATCAAGTTTCTCCTCAGCCAGGTATGCCAATCCCAATTGGAAATAGATATAACCAAAGGAGGTAGAAATTTGAGCACTTTCTTTTAATCGTTCGGCTCGGCGACAGATAATTTTCACGCTATCATACTGTTCCTTCATCTCGAAAGCCGTGGCAATGGTAAAGAGACTGAATAATTCCCTGTAGGGCGCCTGTTCCTGTCTAGCCAATCGTTCATTTTCCTGCACTACCTGCAAGGCTTTATCATAAGCCCCAATTTCGATATAGATGGTAGCCAAGTTATGGTTAATTGATTGCCACAACTCGAAATGCTGGGCACTAGCCAATTCCTTAGCCCGCAATAGCCAGTTGAGTGATTCTAACAGTTGAGTTTGGAAAAGTAAATAAATGCCATATTTCGTGCAGTACTCAGCCATCGATATCCCTAATGAATCAGGGCCTATCAAGCTGCGCGCAACTTGTAGATCCTCTAAACCTTCCTTGGGCACGCCCCGACGAAGATCATTCTCAAACTTTGTTAAATACAGCTGCACGCTTAGATCCCGCTCCTGCTCTGAAACCACCCCTAAGGCATAATCCAAAACCGAATCAGATTCATTGAACTGATTGTTCCTGATAAGTGATCTACCTAAGATTAGATAAGAGGCGGCAAGCTGGCTTTGGGATCCACTTCCTTCGATCAGACGGATGGACTCCTCTGCCAGCTCAAGGGCAGCATCTACTTGATGCTGCAGTAAATAACGTTCCGCCAGGGCAAGAGAAATCTGATGCTTTTCCTGGGGATTCTGGGCTGAGGTATAGATGGCTAGCAAACTATCTGTAGTAGCCGCCAGTAGATCCACACAGATCACTAGCGACCAGAACAACACGGACACAAATTTCATATCATGCTTGTAAGGTGGCATCATTCCGGGCTGTAGTCACAACGGAACATGATGATA
>CAJXPD010000342.1 GCA_913057785.1 uncultured Lewinella sp.
CTCCTAAACCGAGGAATAGCTTTTGCCATAGCGCACATCCGTGGAGGTGAAGAAATGGGCAGACACTGGTATGATAATGGGAAGCTGTTAAATAAGAAGAATACCTTCTACGATTTTATTGATTGCGGCAAATTCCTGGTCGAGCAGCAATACGCTGCCAAAGATCAGTTGTACGCGATGGGAGGTAGTGCAGGAGGTCTTCTGATGGGTGCAGTCATGAATCTGGAACCAGACATGTGGAAAGGGGTGGTGGCTGCTGTTCCGTTCGTGGACGTGATTAATACGATGCTAGATGAAAGCATCCCCTTGACTACCGGAGAGTTTGACGAATGGGGCAACCCTAAGGATGAAACCTTTTTTGACTATATCTTCTCCTATTCTCCGTACGATCAAGTGGAAGCCAAAACATATCCTGCCACGCTAGTCACCACAGGATTGCATGATTCTCAAGTGCAGTACTGGGAACCGGCAAAATGGGTAGCGAAGATGCGGGAAATGAAGACCGATACAAACCCGCTACTGCTCCATACCAATATGGAGGCCGGACATGGTGGCGCATCCGGTCGCTTTGAGCGGATCAAGGAGATCGCCTTAGAATATGCGTTCATACTGGATCTTGCAGGTAGGTCCGAAAGCTAAATACTTCCGAAAGAACAGACAAGCGTGTAATGGCAAACCCTTGGGTTTGCCATTACACTGTAACAGGTTCTAGTATTTCCTTGAGCTTTTTGACTACAAAATCAACCTCAGCAGTCGTGTTATGATGAGAAAAACTAAAGCGAATAGTTTTACGTAAGGAATCAGGCATCAAAGTGGCCAATACATGAGATACTGTTTCTGCCCCTGAACTACAAGCACTGCCTCCAGATACACTAATCCCTGCAATATCTAAATTCAATAATAGAAGATCCGCTTTTGGTGAAGGTGGAAAACTCACACTGAGCACCTTATAGTGGCCATGCTCAGGGTCTCCATTTAGTTCGATTTCAGGAACTGCCTTTTTCAACTCCTGTAAAAAATAGGCTCTTACCTCCTTCGTTTTAGCTCTCCTAGTCTCTAGATTATCATAGGCCAACTGCAAGGCTTTGGCCAACCCTACGATCCCATAGATATTTTCTGTACCTGCTCGCATATTTCTTTCTTGGGATCCACCATTCATAAGAGGTTTGATCTGAAGATCGCTGTTGATGTAAATAAAACCCACTCCTTTAGGCCCATAAAACTTATGGGCGGCGGCACTGATAAACGCAGCTGGTGTTTTGGACAGATCAAAGGGGAAATACCCCATCGTTTGCACCGTGTCAGAATGAAACAGGACATCGTGCTCTTGACAAAGCTGAGATACCTCAGCGAAGTCGATCATTAGACCTAGTTCATTGTTGGAATGCATCAAAGAAACCATCGTCTTCGGCCCTGGTTCTGCCAGTAAAGCCTTTAGCGCATCAATATTAGGCAATCCCTGAGCTGTTAAGGGTACCTGCACTAACTCTACCTGGTCCGTTTCTACTAGCCGATCGAGGGAAGCGATCACACAGTGATGCTCCAATGGAGAGCTGATAATTCTGCGTACACCTAAATCTCTCACTGCCCCTTTCAGCGCCATATTGTTTGACTCCGTTCCACCAGAAGTAAAGAAGATCTCCCCGATGGAGGCATTCAATAACTTAGCCACCGTCCTACGAGCCTGCTCCACCACAGTTCTGGCTGTCCGACCTTCTTGATGAATGGAAGAGGGATTACCAAAATGCAGTTTCATACTTTCTACCATCGCCTCCATGACTTCCGGATCAATGGGGGTGGTAGAGGCGTGATCAAAAAAGACTCGATCCATGATGTATATTATTTATAGCTCAATAAAACCTTACTTAATCAACCAAAGAAGCACCGAACCATTTTTCAACCAATTCGGCTTCAACTCCTCCGCCCTGCTTGTGCGTAAACTCGTTGGTTTTGATGTCATAGTGGTACGCTTTACCCCACTCCTCATGATGCATGGCCAATTGTTCTATCGCCTCCATCATCTGATCTACTTCCTCATCACTGGTTACGGGATGTATGGACATTCGAATCCATCCGGGCTTTGCCGAAAGATTACCATAACTAATCTCATCAGTGATTTGCCGTGAGGTGGGTTGACTAACATTCAACAAATAATGCCCATAAGTACCAGCACATGAACAACCTCCTCTAACTTGAACACCAAAGTGGTCATTCAGCAACTTCACTCCGAGATTATAATGCAAGTCATCTATATAAAATGAAATAACACCTAAGCGGTCTCTATGTTGATCGGCTAAGATGTGCAAATTCGAGATTCGATCCAATCGTGGCCAGATTTTGCTTAAAATCTCCTTTTCCCTAGCCAAGATACGTTCTACCCCCATTTCCGCTTTGAGTTTCATACATAGCGCTACGCGCATGGTTTGCAAAAAGGAGGGTGTACCGCCATCCTCTCGAGTCTCAATCTCTTCGATATACTTATGCTCTCCCCACGGGTTCGTCCAATCTACAGTACCACCACCGGGATTATCTGGAACTTGATTCTTATACAGTTTCGAGTCAAAAACCAAAATCCCAGAGGATCCAGGACCTCCCAGAAACTTATGCGGTGAAAAATAAATGGCATCTAGATGCTGTTCTTCTCGTTCGGGCCGCATCACGATATCGATATAAGGAGCTGAACAAGCGAAGTCCACAAAGCATAATCCACCAACGGCATGAATTGCCTCTGCAACCTCATAATATGGCGTCTTGAGTCCCGTTACATTAGAACAAGAAGTAATCGCCGCTATTTTTACCGGGCGATCTTTGTATAACTCAAGTAAACTTTCAAAATGCTCCAGGCACATCAATCCATCTTCATTTGGCTTGATCACCTCCACATCAGCGATAGTTTCTAACCAGGAAGTCTGATTACTATGGTGCTCCATGTGACTGACAAAAACAATAGGGCGATCGTTTTCTTTCAGCTGAATTTTCTTTCTAAACCGCTCATGGATTTTCAGTCCCAAAATACGTTGGAACTTGTTCACGACCCCAGTCATTCCCGAATTCGAGGAAATCAATACATCCGAATCACTGGCACCGACCTGTTCCTTGATGTAGGTCTTGGCATGATGATAAGCCATGGTCATGGAACATCCGGTAATCGTCGTCTCTGTATGGGTATTTCCAACAAAAGGAGCGATCTCCTCCGCCATTAATTTCTCAATGGGCGCGTACATCCTTCCACTGGCTGTCCAGTCGGCATAAATGATAGGTTTATTACCATAGGGAGTTTCGAAGTCCTGATTGAATCCTATTACCTTCTTTCGGAAGTTATCGAAGTAGGTTTCTAGGCTAGTGGTGGCGATTTGGCTCATGGCTTGTTGTTTTTCTACTATAGATTTAATGCTGCAATATGTCTTGCACCTCGCCTTTAATGGCGTTTACCAAGTCCGCTGCTTCCGTCTCTGTAGCGCCTTCAGCATAGATCCTGATAATGGGTTCGGTGTTTGACTTACGCAAATGTACCCAAGAATCTGGAAAGTCTATCTTTAATCCATCAATCGTGTTGTATGGATCATCTTTATGGGCCGTTTCCAGCTGATCTAATAGCTTAGCTAAGTCGATGCTCGCATCCAATGCAATCTTATCTTTGACCATTTCATAACTAGGATAGCTAGCTCTCAAGGCAGACATTGTTTTGCCTGATTTAGCTAGATGTGAAAGGAACAAAGCAATTCCCGCCAAAGCATCTCGTCCGTAATGCAGTTCAGGTACAATGATCCCACCGTTTCCTTCGCCCCCGATTACAGCATCGACCTCCTTCATTTTTTCTACCACATTCACCTCTCCTACAGCACTAGCATAGTAAGTACCTCCATGCTTCTCCGTAACATCACGTAGCGCTCGGGTGGAGGACAAGTTGGAAACCGTTGAACCAGGTCTTTGACTCAGCATATAATCTGCGACAGCTACTAGCGTGTATTCCTCTCCGAACATCGTTCCGTCCTCATTAACAAAAGCCAAGCGATCTACATCTGGATCCACAGCAATTCCAAGATCCCCGCCATGGCTCACTACTGCCTCAGAGAGTTGCTGAAGATTTTTGGGTAAGGGTTCTGGATTATGGGCAAACTCACCAGTGACCTCTCCGTTGATTAGGACTACTTCGCATCCCATTCGCTCCAGAATCGGAGGTACAGACATAGCCCCGGTAGAGTTGACAGCATCGACTACTACCTTAAATGACTTTGCTCGAACAGCAGCAAGGTCTACCGCTGGCAAGGCAAATATTTGCTCTATATGTCTGTCCAGATATCCTTCTTCACGCCGATAACTGCCCAAATCATCTACCTCATTAAAGGTTATAGCCCCATCACTTAGTAGTTGTAAAAGCGTTTCCCCATCTTTTTTAGAAATAAACTCTCCCTTTTGGTTTAGAAATTTGAGGGCATTCCATTGCTTGGGGTTGTGAGAGGCTGTCACGATAATACCTGCACCAGCATTAAAGGCTGGAACAGCCATTTCTACAGTCGGAGTTGTGGATAGCCCTAGATCGACCACCTCAAAGCCTAAGGATACTAACGTCTGAGAAACTAGACTACTAACTAGCGCACCTGAGATCCTACCATCGCGTCCGATTACGACTGTCATTGGAGCTTCTTCTTGCTTAAGCCAATAGCCAAAGGCTGCCGTACATTCTACAATATCTATTGGAGTCAGGTTGTTTCCCGCTTTACCTCCAATCGTACCACGAATACCAGAAATCGATTTAATTAATGCCACAATTATTATTTTTTATGAGGGTTCAAAATTATATACTTTTTAGATGCTATTCTACTTCAAATGCAACATCATTCTAAAAATGATTTACCTTTGCTCGCCAGTGTTTATTTTTTCAACTTAAACATTCCAACTCCAGGTTTCGCTTAGCTATATTAGCAGCCAATTCTATGGAGTTTCCGGCTCCGGGGTTGGCTGTTGAACATCAAGTGTTACACCTATCTTTTATTTGGAGAACATCCTATGTTAGAGACGATATTAGAACTGGATCAAACCATTTTTTTCTGGATTAATAACGATTGGCATAATCCCTTCCTGGATTGGCTAATGCCTTATTGGCGAAACAAGTATACTTGGATTCCTTTCTATATTTTTCTATTGATCTTCGCCCTATGGAAGTATCGGATAAGAGGACTTTTCTTTATACTCGCATTAGGCGCAACGGTTGCAATTTCAGATCCCTTAAGCAGTGAACTGGTTAAAAAAAATGTGCAGCGTGTCCGGCCCTGCAATGACACAACTATCAACGAGTCTGTCTTGTTGTTAGTACGATGTGGAGGTGGATACAGTTTCACTTCCTCTCACGCTACGAATCACTTTGCGGTAGCTGTCTTCTTATTGTTAACCTTGGGTAGAGCGTTTCGCAAGATCAAATGGCCCCTTCTCTTTTGGGCTGCCAGTATTGCCATTGGGCAAGTCTATGTCGGCGTGCATTACCCACTTGATATCATAGCTGGGGGACTGATGGGAAGCGCTGTAGGTTGGCTCGTCGCCAGGCTCTTTAATCGATATCTTGGTTTAGAAAAAACGGCAAGTTCAATTGCCTAATTCATTCAGTTAAATCGCGTAAATGGCGCTTTGGGAATATATAGCTTTGCTAGTAGGTGTGTTGATTAGTGGAGGAATCGCTTTAGCCATCAAGACAGAAAGCAAAGTAACCGTACAAATTCTATTGTCCTTTAGTGGAGCTTACATTCTCGGCATAACAGTGCTACACTTGATGCCGAGCGTATTCTCTGGTGATTTTGAAACTGCTAGCTTCTGGTTGCTAGGCGGTTTTTTCATTCAACTGCTGTTGGAACAACTGTCTAAAGGAGTAGAACATGGCCATATCCATGCTCATCCAGGGGCTAAACCTGGATTTGCCATTTCGATTATGCTAGGCTTATGTTTACATGCTTTCATTGAGGGCCTCCCACTTAGCAATTACACAGATTTCCACAATGCCCTGCACTCTCATGGTCATGACAGCGAAGATCATCATCTTTTGTTTGGCATCATACTGCATAAAATACCCGCAGCTTTTGCTTTGATGATTCTCTTTATCAAATCAGGGTATTCCAAAAACATGGCTTGGCTATGTCTAGTTATATTCGCTAGTATGTCCCCGCTTGGTGCTTTGGTCACCTCTAACATGCATTTGGATTTAGCAATCTTGGCCAACCTCGTTGCTTTGGTGGTTGGGTCCTTCTTGCACATCTCAACCACAATATTATTTGAAGCCGATGATAAACGGCAGCATGCTGTGTCCTGGAGAAAGCTTGTAGTGATTTTGGCGGGGTTGGGACTGTCTATGTTTACCCTACACTAGATTTCCCATATTCAACAATCTAGTCAAAAAACATACTAGGAAAGCGTTGTAAGAAATTTCATCGTATCTACTCCATCTGCATAATCCATTAATCCTGGGCTTTGAGCGGCCCCGAAAGGTAGTGTGCGCGTTTCAAGGACCCCGTCTTTGGCTACCACACATTGGATCTGTTCTTCCCTATCATTCAGCAAATTGGGAACCTCCTCTAAGGCCTGATAATATTCGTAATTAAGATTGGCAATTCTAGAACTAGTCTCTTGATCTTCTCTCAATAGGATGCAACCATTTGCTTTGAAGGGTTCCTTATTGAGCATCAACATGGCATAATTGTAATCGAAATTGTTCTTGTACTTTGTATGCAAGACCACAGAACGATACTCATGTAAGGCGGTTAGCAGGGGATCAAAATCATAATCTACCGGAATGTACAGTTTAGCTACATTTCTGCATCCCAAGCCGAAATAACGAAACACATCCTTTCCTAGTTGGTGGAGTTCATCCTGATCCTCTTCGCCGGTCAAAACAGCGACTGCATTTCGATTTTTTCTAATGATATGCGGGTATTTCCCAAAATAAGCCTCGAAATAGCGAGAAGAATTATTACTGCCTGTGGCAATAACAGCCTCAAAACCGTCTAGTTTCTGTTGTACTTTGAAATAGGGAATAGCTCTTTCATCCCACTCACCCAAAATCTTGAAGAGGTAGGGCATGATAAAGGCATCCTTAGAAGAAAGCTTGACACAGGCTTTATGTCCAGCCATAAAGACGCTCAAGATATCATGAAACCCAACCATTGGAATGTTTCCAGCAAGCACCAATCCTACCTTTTTGGGAGATTTGGGTTCAACCCCAGAATAGTGATTTACCCACTCTTGCAGATATTCCCTTTGCAAAAATTGTTCAGCAATGGCCTTGATCGCTAGATTTTGATTTTCAAGCGTAAACCACTGATTATTGAACTCCGTCCGACTCATTAAGGCATGCAGGAATTCATCCTTGTCTTCAAGGAGATGCTCTCCCAGCTTTGCCATTAAATCTATTCTCTCTGCAATGCGCATGCGCTAAATTTTGTTTTTCAGGCAATTTTCAACCAAAGGCGTTGGATTCCTTCCATGCCCAAGTCTTCCATCGTCTTGATATTTCTTTTGTAGATTTCCTCTGGATGCTTAACCGTTTCCAAAGCAGAAGCAATACTCTCCTCTCGGAGTAAATGCAATATGGGAAAGGGAGCCCGGTTTGTATAGTTTTCAGGGTCGTCGGCTTGGGTGCCAGCAAATTGATATATAGGATGAAAGGATGCTATTTGTAAGTGCCCACTCCAATCCTCCTCTTCCAACAAATCATTAGCCACGTGTAGGAAGTCATTGTAATCCAGAAAATTAGAAAATGCCGTAGGCAGAATCAATAAGCTCGTCTCCAAAAGGATCTTAGGCGTATCCATGAGGCGCCGCATTTCCAACTTAAGCTGCTCCAGAATTTCTTCCTCCTCCTCCGTTTCTAGCACGGTATATCGTACGGTATCCTGGGCAAAAGGTAAGGCAGCGAACGGACATAGATTCAATCCAATCACAATTTCTTTCAACCAAACTTGCGTCTTTCTTATTACTTCTGACCTATCCAAGAGCGTCTAATTTATAGATGATCACAGTAGTGGTTCTTTTCTACTCTGTACATATCTTCTCCAAGTATCTAATACTGAAGCAAAATCCTCAGGAACATCCGCCTCAAAGAACATTTGCTCGCCGGTGATGGGGTGTTCGAATCCCAGTGATCTAGCGTGCAAAGCCTGCCGCGGCATCTTCTCAAAGCATTTTTCCACAAAGCGCCTGTATTTGCTGTATACTGTTCCTTTCAAAATCCGATTGCCACCATAGCGTTCGTCATTAAATAGTGGATGCCCTTTATACTTCAGGTGCACCCGAATCTGATGCGTACGCCCTGTTTCCAATTCACATTCAATCAGCGTGACGTAGTAAAAGCGTTCCACCACCTTATAGTGTGTTACCGCCCACTTGCCATCCTCTCCCTCTGGGAAGACGGTGTACTGCTTGCGATGTCGAGGATGTCGGCCAATGTTCCCTGTAATGGTTCCTTCATCTTCTTCCACATCTCCCCAAACTAAAGCAAGGTATTTCCTTTCAATAGTATGATAAAAGAACTGTTTCCCGAGCGCAGTTAAGGCTTCATCTGTTTTAGCTATCACCAATAGACCTGAGGTATCTTTATCAATTCGGTGAACCAGACCTATTCGGTCTGGAGAATTGCCCTCCATGATCGGTAAGTCCTTAAACCGATGAGCTAAACCATTCACCAAGGTACCGTCCCAATTCCCAAAACCTGGGTGGACTACTAGCCCTGGAGGCTTGTGCACGATTAAGATATGATCATCTTCATATCGGGCATCTATTGGAATATCTTGAGGAATCACCCCCTTGCCCTGATCCGGGGGTCGGGGTAATAAGATTTCAATCTTGTGTCCGGGTTTTACCTTTAGGTTAGACTTGAGCATCTCCTTACCATTCACCTTCACTGCTCCGGCTTTAATGGCACTTTGGATGCGATTTCTAGATACCTTTCTTAATCGATCTTGTAAAAACTTATCTATTCGCAAAGGGGTTTGGCCCTTATCAATCTCAATGGTCTGCAATTCATACAGATCCTCCATTTCTTCGTTTTCCATTTCCTCTTCTTTCATAAGCTCGACGTTTAAGTCCGCAAAATTATACTTATGAAGTGAGAATCAGGCTATTTCGATGGAAATTTTTGCCCTAGCTCCCCAAGGATTAGCTAGTCATCGCTACCAAAAAACAAAACTTCATCGGAGAATACCCACCCTTTGTCACCTGCTCCACCATGCCATTCGGGCAATCGAGTTACTGGAAAGGCGACTACTTTATAATGTGAATACTCCATAGGAGGGAATTCCACAGTAATTGCTTCCACCGTATTGGGGCCGTATGCTGTAGGCTGCTGCGGCGTGCTGGTATGCAGTCTTTGCATGGAATTCGGTCCATTTCCGCCCCATATCTCCACTTTCTTGGGCGGCATAATATAGGAACTCATATTTACGGCATAGCTTAGTACAATCTCATCGACTTTCTTGGGTTCATCGAAGGTAAATAAAGCATCGAGCGGATTATCCTGGAACCCGAGCCAGTAAGGGGAACGAAAATTAGAGGCATCACCCTTTTCAGCATCTACCAAAGTAGCATCCCCAGACCCCCTGTAGTTCCCACTTGTAGCTTGCAGAACTTTGACCGCAGATGGTTTGATTCCGGCTTGAAATAAGGTAAAGCTAACCGTTTCCGATGCGTCCCATCCATCTCGATAGGCTTTTGCTCGTAAGGTGGTTATCCCATCAATCGACATGGGATCCTGATAAATAGTTGCCTCAAGGCTATCCGGTTCTTCACCATCTAGGGTATAGCGAATCACGGCTCCGGGAAGGCTATGCTTTAATGCCGCCAACTCGCCCGGGCGCAATAGCATCTTATCATTGGCCAGCGTTGGGGGGCTCATTTTGAGCTTCTCGCTAAGATCTGGTTCAAAGCCTAGATGGAAGTTGACTTTAGGAAATTCATCTTGCCAGCTCTCCACTAGGTTGGAATCAATGGCTGTATTCCAAACGTACAGCTCTTCCAGATTATCTAGTTCGCGCAGCAATTCTACCAGGGTAGAGTCCGTCTTTGTATTGGAAAGTGCAAGGCTCTTTAGGGCATCCAAAGTACCAATGGTTTCCAAGTTAGAGCCGCTGACTTCGGTGCCATTCAGAATAAGCTTTTCCAAATTCGGAAAGTCCTTAAGTTCCACAAGCTCCTCATTGGTTATGGGTAGGTCCGTTAGATTTAAATAGACGAGTTGTCTCTTAATCTGCTTCAAATCCCTAATGAAGCTAGGCTTGAAATATTCTCGGACCGAAATTCTGGCTGCCAAAGCAGGAGAACTGGCTGAAATTGGATAGACAGCGCAAAACGGAGAATTCAATTCGGCTATCACCTTTGAGGATGCGGCGGGAAAGTCATATCCTTTTTTTGCATACGGGTTCGCCTTACTAGCCATACCCTCCTGGGCCAAGGCTACTAGTGGGCTTTGCGGATCATATTGGGCCAGCGTTTTATCCATGTCAGCACCCGCTCTAATCCATTCCTCCAGCAGTTTCTTCTCGGCACTACTTAGTTGAGGTTTACCCTCCGGGGGCATATGCTCCTCTATTTCCAAGGGCAGATGAATGCGTTTTAGCAGGAGGCTTGAATCCGCTTGATCTGCTCGCCACAAAGGCCCATTTTCGCCCCCCTGTAGCAGACCTGATCTGGTACTCATAACCAATTTACCTTTGGCCTTGCGCTCATTGTGACATTTGTTGCACTTGCTATCTAGAATGGGTGCAATGGCTGCTGCAAAAAGAGGGCTGCTAGCGAGATCAATCTCCTCACCGGATTGTAGTGGCTGCCAAATATAATTTTCGCCATGTGTTATCGCTCCACCGTAGTGTCCCGTGGCCACTAACACACCAAGCGTCGCAAAGGTTAGACCTTTATTCCAAGCCGAATTCTGGGCCAATTTATGATGCCACGCGTGCAAGATATAAACCAACAGACAGAGTGCAACGGCTAGCCACTTATGCGTCGATAAAGTGTCTGAGCTATAACCTTCCTCCTGCGCCAAAAACAATCCAAAAAGACTAGTGCCAATCGTCAGGATTAGACCTAAATCTAAGATAAAGGTTCGCACTTTCAAATAGGGTTCTTCCCCAATCTCCTTACGCACTAGAGGAATCACTGCCAATAAGGCAAGTACCCCAATGGGTAGATGTAGTAGCAAAGGATGCATTCTCCCCAATGGCTGTAGCCAAACGGGAATCGACAAATAAGATTCGAATACCAGAAGAAAACCTAAAAGGATCAATCCAGCAAAACCAACTTGTGCCGCAATGTTAGACAAAAGCTTCATACCATTAAGCAATTAAATCATGAATCACTTCTCCCGCTACATCTGTTAGTCTATAGCGTCTTCCTAGATGTTTGTAGGTCAACTGTTCGTGATTGAGTCCCATTTGATGAAGAACAGTGGCATGAAAATCATTGATATGCACTGGATTCTCTATGATGTTATAACCGAACTCATCCGTCTGTCCATAAACCACTCCTGGCTTAATACCACCACCTGCCATCCAGATTGAATAAGCCCTAGGATGATGGTCACGTCCGTAGTTTTCTGGCGAAAGCTTACCTTGACAATAATTAGTACGTCCAAACTCTCCTCCCCAAATTACCAAGGTCTCATCCAATAGACCTCGTTGTTTCAAATCCTTAATTAATGCCGCTGAAGCACGATCCACATCCAAGGCTTGTTGCTGCATCTCTCCCACCAAGTTACCATGCTGAT
>CAJXPD010000343.1 GCA_913057785.1 uncultured Lewinella sp.
ATCGGCTGGGGAGATCAAGGAGGTGAGTAAATCGGTAAGCCCATGCCCTTGCGGGTGCCTATCCTAGTGCTAGATAGAGAAAACACCGACCAATGCGGATGGCACAACCCCAAGCAGTACAGATAACTCCACCTACAATTCGAGTATCTTTTTCACCTTTTACCTACAATTCGCACACTATGCGTCTACCAGCTCATTCAAAAATAGCCTTCCTATTGCTTTCTTTATGGATCTTACAAATAAGTTGTGTTGGAGATTCAATTGAAAAAGATGAGCAACGGCAGCTACCAAACATCGTCTTCATCTTTTCCGATGATCTTAGTTTTCGGGATTTGAGTGCCTATGGCCAGCAGAATTACGAAACGCCTCACCTAGATGCCCTAATCCGACAATCCACCCGATTCACGCAAGCTTATGCCGGGGCTCCTGAATGCGCCCCCTCCAGAGGCACCCTACTCACCGGAATGCACGTCGGTCACTCCCCAATCCGCTTGAACAGCAGCGCCAGAGGCTTCGAATACTTGCCTGATTCCGCCTACACCTTTGCCGAAATGCTCCAGGAGGCAGGTTATGCTACCGCAGTGGTTGGGAAGTGGGGACTAGGTTATAAGGATACTCCCGGACAGCCGCTTAACCAAGGCTTTGACTATCATTTTGGTTATTTGACACATTATGAGGCTCATTCTTATTTCCCCTGGGTGCTGTATGAGAATAACGAGGAAGTGCCCTATTCGGCCAATAAGGGCATGGATATCCAGCCGCTCTACGACAAGGAACGATCTAGTGATCGGACTACTTATGAAAGTTTCTATGATGAAGCGGGGAAGTTAGTTTATATGAATATGAATCAGGCTATTTACGCTCCCGATGTCTTGGATGAAAAGGCTAGTGAATTCATAGCTGCTCATCAGGACGAGCCTTTCTTTCTCTACTATACTGCAAACTTACCTCATGGCCCACCAATCGTGGATGACTTCAGACAACTAGCCGATCGCAAGGACATGGATATCGTATCCAGAGAATGGGGTGGCATGGTACAACGTCTGGATCAGTCGGTAGGGACCATCATAAACCAATTGAAAGCTACTGGACAATATGAGAATACTTTAATCCTCTTTGCCTCCGATAATGGCTATGCTATGCACAACCCAGCCAAGGATGCAAATGGCAGAAGAGTTTGGCCAGATGATGAAGATCTGCAGAATAAGGGCCCTTTTAAAGGTGGGAAGTTCTCTGTTTGGGAAGGAGGGATGAGGATTCCTTTCACTATTCACTTGCCAGGACAAAAAGAGACTCAGGTGATCAGCCAGCCAGTTTGGTTGTTAGATATCTTTCCGACATTGGCAGCGGTGACGCATGAAGAAGTACCAGAAAGCTTGGATGGTTATAACCTATTGTCACTTATTGCAGGTGAGTCAGCGGCGATTCCTCAGGATCGTATCTTCTATTTTTATAAACAAAATGAACAAGCTATACGACAGGGACCTTGGTACGCCATTAGGGAGCATCCGGAAGCCCCCATACACCTTTTCTTGCTCGAAGAAGATCAGACCTCTACCGTTGATCTAACTGAGATCTATCCTGATGTATCCGCCAATTTGACGGCCATCTTGGATACGATTCATGAACCTCATCAATGGTACTGGAACCCCGGAGATAACCAGGAACGATTTAAGGCTAAGCAGGCTGAGGCCATTCAATTGGGACAATACATCAAAAGATACCGGCCCAATGGTTTAGAGAAGATGCCCTGGGAAAGAAAGTAATGATGCCCCCACAGGCTATTGACTGGCAGCCTGAGATCGTCTTAGTAACTCATCGTGGATGGCCTTTGACCATTGCACGAATTTCTCTTCATTTTCCTTTTCCAGCGCAGGTAAGTTGGTTCCGTTACTGGTGATGTCCTGAAGAGATACTCCCCAATTACCCAACAATGCCCAATAGGTTGCTGCATCAGAATGGTCCACACCATCGTGAACATATTTGCCTTCCGCAAAGACCTTCCCCAAGGCGCTATCCTTGAACTGGCTGAAGTATTCCTCCCCCTTTGGCCCGCCACTGACGATGCCATGTTGCCCGATGGCGCCACATTCGTAATAAGCAATATGCCCGTTGAGGGCCATGTTTTTAAGGTAGGCACATGCTTCGGCATCCTCTCGACAATTGGCAACATCCTCGGGATGCTCCATGGAGCCCTGATGCCAGGATGAGTTTGTCCAATGAGCGATGAATTTCATGCGGTTCAAAAGATCTGAACGCCCTATTGCTAGGCAATGATTGACTAGGATCGCTGGTTCAGTGAGCGAGCCCCAGCAAAGGACATGGATGATATCATCTGAATCGGTGGTAGTCTTAAAAAGGGCTTGTACGCTTGGATAGTTATCGAGATCGGTATATACTTGATCTGGCTGATAGCGTTCCCCACTGAGCTTTATGGAGGATTGGGTAAATTCAATATGCTCTGGATAGCCCCCAATATTCCTATTGAGCTGCTTTACGTCTTTTTGGTAAGCTGTACCAAAAAAAGCATCAGCCCAAGCTTTTTGATTGGGCGTGTCTTTATGCGCTGCACGATGGGTGCTACTGATTACAATGCCTTTGGTTTCAAACATGTTGGCCATCAGTAAATAGCCAGCCATAGCAGAAATGTCATCTGGATCATTGATGGTTCCCATGTGGTTATTTCCGGGAATATCTTTATCAGACATATCTGTGTAGATCCAGACTTTGGGCTTTTGCCCAAACAGCAGGCTTGTAGCGAAAAACAATAGGGCGAAGAGGTTTAGCTTAGTCATACTTTCTTTTTATTCTGATAATGGATACCTGAATTTATTTTCTTTTAAGTGGCGCCTTGGCTAACGGATGTTTAGATAATATCCCTTTCATTTGTTCCAGTACATTAGGCTTAGAAAGGGCGTGATTGCGGGTCTCCAACGGATCTTCTTCATAATCGTATAGTTCATAAATTATCTCTGCACTTGGATCTTTAGGATTGAACCACTGAACCATCCGATATCGCTCTGTGCGGATAGCTGCGCCTAGGCGCGTACCTCTTTGCTTGGGATAAGCGTGGTAGGCGTGATCTCGAATACGTGAGGCTGGATCTTTTAAAACAGGCACTAAACTTTGGCCATCAATCGGTTGTGGCCCAATAGGTTTTGGTAAGCCGGCCAGGTCTGCGAGTGTGGGGTAGATATCTACCGTTTCTGCTAATTGCTTAGTTGCGGCATTGGGTTGGGTTATGCCAGGTGCGTAGATGAGCAAGGGGATGCGGTTGGCTTGTTCAAAATTGGAGTGCTTGGTCCAAGAACCATGATCGCCCAAATGCCAGCCATGATCCCCCCAGAGTACGATGATGGTGTTGTCGAAAAGCTTCAGGCGTTCCATTTCATCTAAAACGCGACCAATCTGCGCATCGGTGTAACTAACGCTGGCATAATAGCCATGAATCAATTTCCTTTTTAGCTCCTCCGAAAATGGCTCTCCTTGATTGGGTATTGGCTTGAATTGTTCGATCTCACCTCTTCTCTTTACGGCCCAAGCTGTGGTACCCACTGGATCTTGTTCATATTCAGGCATGGGTAACTGGGAAGCATCGTAGAGATCCCAGTATTTTTTAGGAACGCAGAAGGGCAGGTGGGGCCGGGCAAAGCCGATAGCCATGAAGAAGGGTGGACTGGCCTCTTGGGATACCTGCCTCAGCCGGTCAATAGCATGAGTAGCGATCCGGCCGTCAGCATAGGCCTCATCTAACACATCAAGATCTTCCCAAGCGGCTCCTCTTGGCAACTGTCGATTAGGTGGAAGGTCAAGAATGTGCTTCCTGGCATTGGTGAAAAAGGCTTCCTCTCGAGTTAACTGCCTTTCCGTACTCTTGGGATCTAAGTATTCAATGACTTTTTCCTTACGATGAGGGATGCTCCAAGACGCTGCATCATTGGTATTGCCATGGCCAATGTGAAAAACCTTACCCATTGATTCGGCATGATAGCCTGCTGCCATGAAGTGTTGGGGTAAGGTCACAGCATCTGGGTATACCGATCTGAAATCAATACCAAAGTTATAGATGCCTGTGGAGGTGGATCGAGCTCCAAGCAATAAGTTGTAGCGAGAAGGGAGGCACACGGCCTGATTGCAATAGGCTAAGTCAAAGCGTGTGCCCATATTAGCTAAACGGTCAATGTTGGGGCTCACCGCAGTACTATCTCCGTAGACGCCAAGAGTAGGCTTTAAGTCATCTACTAGTATCAGTACGACATTAGGCGATTGTCCGATTCCAAACCCCCATAGCATTAGGCAGTAAAGACTGAAGCGTATTCTTTTCATAACTGGTTTCTCGTTAATGTTCGAAGTTATACAATTAGACTTGCCGAGGACTGTCTTTCAACTTAGTCCTGCGACAACTTTAACAAGATAGCACCATGCTTTGGAACAGGCTGCGAAATTCTATCTGTAAAAGTGCCAAGAACTTCTTTTTCCCATAGATCCTTTACCTTGACTTTACCATGAATTCCCATCAAGGAAAGATCAAGTTCGATGTCTACAGAATCTTCCTCAGAAAGATTGAACAGAGCCGCGTACTGGGCTGAAGATCCCTGTGCACTCGCCGCCCATATGCAAACCCGGTCATCCCTAAACAGCTCCCGATTTTGCTCACTAGCTTGGTTGACGGCTAGTACCTCCTCATTGGTGATCAATTGAATAGCTAAGTCATCACTTTCAGGCAAGTGGCCTCCAAACATGAGTGGGGACCGAAAGATGCACCAGAGGGTCATCAAAGTATATTGTTCATTGATGGTAAAATGGGTTTGCCTTGCCTCCCCGATTTCACCTCGTATACCGATTTTTCCCAGGGGTAGCATATCCGCATCCGGCCAGTGCCCTGGAGTGATTCGATTTGCCCACCTTGCACATCTTGAGAACTGCCGTTTCAGTGCCTCCCAATCATCCCAGAAGTCACATGAAATCCGCCACAAATGCGCATGCCGGCGCAGATGAAAGGCATCACCGATATAGGCTGCTCCTGGAGATAAGCTAAGGACAATATCCCTACCGCAATTTGCCACAGCGGAGCTGAGTGCTTCAACTTCATCCACCCGATAGGGCGAGATTAAGCCGTCGCCGTCCCAGAAGCCTAGATCATCCGCTTTGATAAAATCTACCCCCCAAGAAACATATAGAGCTAGCAGGGAGTCGTAGTAAGCCTGCCCAGTACTTTGGGTGGTATCAACACCATACATGCTGTTGTACCAAAGGCACATGTCCTCCGGATTGGCTATTTGGGCAGCACTTTTGGCCGTACCTAGCACTGGGGTATCTTGTTCAGCCGCAATCCAAGGTATCCCCCTCATGATATGAATGCCGAACTTTAGGCCTAGGCTATGGATGTAATCTGCTAAAGGCTTGAAGCCTCGACCACCCTGTGCGGATGGGAATCTTTCTTCAACGGGCAATAGGCGACCATATTCATCGATAATCATCGGGATTTTAGGTTCTTTATAATTGTGGCGGGTAGCTGTGGGAGCGTACCAACCCAGATCTACGACCACATATTCCCATCCGTAATCCTTTAAGTGTTTGGCGATGAATTCAGCATTTTGCCGCACCTCCGCTTCGGTTACATTGACACCAAAGCAGTCCCAACTGTTCCACCCCATGGGAGGGCGCTGAGCTAAATCTGATTTTACTACTTGTTTCATGAATTCTAGTGTTTATAAGCCTTCAAGTTATATCTGCCTTTTTTTATGGTAAATGGCTAGCCGTCTAGACATAGAACATGGAAAAGATTAGCACAAATATGACTAACAGCAGTATACTGAGGCTCCACCAAAAGAAGATACTGTTGTACCAACGATCTCCTAGCCCTTTTCTTAAAGCTGCACCATTGATATTGAAGGTTAAATCGGCCGTAACTTGCTGTGCCAAGGGTTTTGGTGTAAGTAAAGTCGAAGTGGTGCAAACTATCATCGCGAAGAGCCAGGTGATCAGCCCTTGATTGGCAAAGGGCTTGATCATGTTGGCGAAGGGCGTATTGACGTCGGCCAAAGGGCCAAACTCGAGGAACTTTAGCAGACCAGCCATAGCAAAGGAAGCTACTACGGTAACCAAAGCATCAAAACCGTTAACCCTTTTCCACAGCATACCCAATAGAAAGATGGCTGAAAACGGAGGAGCGATAAAAGTGTATAAGGCTTGAATCAGAATGAATAGATTGACGTGAGTAACAGTTGCCAAAATGATAGCAAATCCAATCGATATAGCTAAGATGATCAGCCCTGCTAGCTTCCCTACCTTGATATAGTGCGCCTCTGTTCCATTTCTTTTGAGATAGTCTTGATAGAGATCGATGGTAAATAGGGTAGAGGTAGAGTTGAGCACCGCACTTACTGTTGATTGGATCGCACCAAATAAGGCTGCCAGTAAGATGCCCTTTAGAAAAGTGGGGACCAGGATGTTAATCATGACAATGTAGGTCTTATTGGCTTCATCGCTCATGAAATCCCATACGCCGCCATCCAGGAAGCTAGGATGCATAGCAAAATAGATCAAGCCTGGCACAACCACAATAATCGGTAGCAGCAGCTTAAGAAAACTACCCAATACCATTCCCGCTCGCGCATGATACATGTCCTTAGCTGCAAATACCTTCTGAATCATCGTTTGGTTGATGACGGTATACCAAAGTCCAATGTAGAAAAAGCTGAAGACCCAATGTGTCCAAGGGTTAGAATAATGATTCAGGGGTTGAATCACGGAGAGTCTGTTGTATTTATCACCCAGATTAGCACCCTTCAAAATATTGGGCACCTCTTTGTCGATCCAATCCCGAGCCCATCCTACTTGGCCTTGATTGACTTCAATCATTCGATGAAACCCAGCCAATAAACCCTGACCCTCTCCCAAATATTGCAAGCCGAGAATGGTCACGCTCAAGCCTCCAAAGACCATCACCATGATGGTTAGCATGTCCATAAAGGCCACGGACCTTAGTCCTCCCCAAATAGTCCAACCTCCGGTAGTAATTCCGATTATGATGCAGGCGAGAACGGCATTGGTATCAAAGAACTCGATCAAAATCAGGCTGCCTCCGTAGATCACTGGCCCCATAAAGGCAAAAATGTTCGCCAAGATGGAAACCAGGGCAAAGATTAGCCGCAGTTGTCGATTGAAGCGCCTTTCCAAGAATTCAGGTGTGGTCAGTACCTTGGAACTCAAGAGATAGGGAATAAAGAGCCAGATTAGAAAGGTGAAAGCAATCACCGTGCTCCATTCACCGGTAGCAACGCAAATGCCATAGATTACCGCAGCACCAATTAGACCAATAAAGTGTTCCGTACTGATGTTGGCTGCGATGTAAGAACTCCCTACCACATACCAGGGCAAGCTCTTACCTGCTAGGAAATAGTCAGAAGATTCGGTTTTCTTACTCTTTCCATACCAATAGCCAATAAGGCTCAAGATTGTAAAGTAGGTGAAAAAGGCACCGTAGTCGATGGTGGTTAATTCAAATCCTTGATCCATAAGTCGCGGTTAAAGAGGTACAGAAGGGAGTAAATTCTTTAGCTAGCTACTACAGCCATTCAGGTCTGGTTATCCTAGTGAACCAAAGTGAAAATATGCCCATCCCGATCAGCAAGCACGAAGTCCTTGCCGCTGCGACCATCTGACGACCGCTTTCTTTCTTGGTCAAAGTGGATATTTATTTCTCCATTCCCCATGTGATTATAAATCACGATCCCTCCTTCAAAATTTCGCTGATAGGCACCGTCCCCTCGCTCGATCAAATCAGTTAAAGGCTTGCCCAAGGGGACATCCCAGAAGTCGTACCAATCATGTAGGTGGTCTGGCGTTTTTAGGGGATTTGGATCACCATAAAGGACATATCCGTTTGAGTGTGTTAGGGCAAGGGTGGTCGTGGCACGCATTCTCGTTAAGTCTTTTCGATCCCCCCATACTTCAAGGCAATTGACGCGAGGTTCTTGCAGCTTATTTTCAAACCAGATTAGCGCTTCTCTAGCTTGATCCCAAGTTCGTTTGTTACTAGTAGAAATACTGGATGCATCCTGAGGGTTTAATTCCATAAAGGAACCATTGATATAGGTCTGGTATTTTTTACCATCTTCTATATCATCATGGATGTTAACGATGATCAGACCCTCGTCCCCAATGGCTTCGCGCACCTTCTTTACGATGGGTAAATGGCCACTCCAGTCCAACATCACTCCATCATACACCCCGCTTTCCAGGGCAATTTTAGCCTGCCGAGCCACATTGTCTTGAAAGGCTACATGATCATAATTCAATAGATAGAAAGGTACCCAGCCACCTAACCAGCCTGTAACAACTTCTCCTTGTTCATCCCGTTTCCAGAACTCGCTATCGTTCGGCAAAAAACTACTTGGGGCATCCCTCCATCTGATTTCAAATAAAAAAATCATATTGGGATTCATCTCCAGGAGCTTTCGCTTGTTGTCCATGGCGAGTTCCAAGCTCTCCGGAGTGAAGCCCTCTGCTAGTCCATGATACTGATGGTTCCAGACTAAACCTAAAACCAAGTCAACACCTTCTCCCAATTGACTCAAAGGTTCCTCCCATAATAGATTATGCTTGGCCGCCGCAGAGAGTCGCTGATCTAAGCTCTCCTGAGGGTAAGCTGGCATATCAATGCCATACCAAGCCTGGAAGGCAGAGGGGAAATCCCGGTTCGCTATCTTGTTTTGAATAGATGGACTGAATGTTTGTTCGGAGTATTCGACAGCGAATTTGGGGTCTCCCACTGTAGTATCCGGATGTTGGCAAGCATACACTAAGAGACTAATGGTTATAAATAGAATTATGCTTTTCATCTTTTGTTGGTTTCTTTATCTAGGTGAGCGCTCCACGGTGAGAAAGTCACAATACACGACAGCTCAAATCACTGCCAGTGTACCCACCTTTGCCTAGATGAATTTCGAGGGGAAGGTAAGGCAATCGGTTTCCACGCCCTGGGCCAGATTTTCCAAAATTTAGCTCATTCGTCCCACCGTTAAATTGAGCCTAGTCCGCTTGGATTATTCATTCCGGAAACATTGCACAAAGCTTCTGTACAGATGAGCAAAGACACGGGCTGCACTATGACTAGTTTTCGTGGATGGATAGACTGACGACAATTAGATTCCAGGAAACTCTAGTTTACCGACTAAGAAGAAATGATATGATAAAAGCAAAGCTTGTATTCTTTATCACAGTAAGCCTGTTTGTTAAGAGGACAATGGCTCAAGAATGGAAAATGGCAAACGTGCCTTTGGCTACGCACTGGGCAGAGCAAGTAGATCCAGAACACGTTTTACCAGAATATCCTCGACCTATGATGGTTCGTCAAGATTGGATGAACTTAAACGGGGTCTGGGAGTTTAAGGCTGCTGAAGAAGGGGAAAGGGTTCCGTTTGGTACTACCCTTGATGATGAGATTCTTGTGCCTTTTGCCTGGGAGTCTGCCTTGTCCGGTGTTCGCAGGCAATTTCCTTCTTATCGAGCTTTCTACCGACGTACCTTTCAAGGGCCCCTTGATTGGAACAGCCAGCGCATTTTACTGCACTTTGGCGCTGTGGATTGGGAGGCGACGGTCTATGTAAATGGCCGTTGTGTGGGATCGCACCAGGGGGGATTCGATGCTTTTTCTTTTGACATCACCCATTGCATAGAGAAAGGCCAATCACAAGAAATCATTGTTGCGGTTTATGATCCCGGTAATGAAGAGGGGATTACCGTTGGAAAACAAAACAATAGCCGTTTTTCAGATCCGCAGCGCTATACTTATGCGCCGGTTTCTGGCATTTGGCAGACTGTTTGGCTAGAGACCGTTCCTGATAAATATATCACGTCACTGCATATAGTCCCCGATATCGATAATGAAGAGGCTGTAATTACGGTTAACGCTTCCACCCACCATATGGAAAAAATGGAGGTGGTAATTAAAGCTTTGAACAATAATGAAGTAATCAGCAGTGCTACCGGCAACTTCAATACCCCTATTCATTTACCCATCCCTGATCCTCATCTATGGTCGACTATCAACCCCTTTTTGTATGACTTAGAAGTAAGCATTAAAGACGGCATAAGTACGATCGATCAGATCAGCAGTTACTTTGGCATGCGGAAGATTAGCTTGGCACCATACAAGGGCATACAAAGACTCATGCTAAACGATCAATTCCTATTTCAGATGGGCCCCTTGGATCAAGGCTATTGGCCAGATGGCCTTTACACTGCTCCCACAGACGAGGCATTGAAATGGGATGTGGAACAGATTAAAAACTTTGGTTACAACATGATTCGCAAGCACATTAAGGTAGAACCGCAGCGTTGGTACTACCATTGTGATCGACTGGGGATCTTGGTGTGGCAAGATATGCCGAGCACTTTCAAAAAGCGGACGGAGGAAGAGAAGAACGTTTTTGAAGACGAATTACAACGGATGATTAAGACCCATTGGAATCATCCGTCGATTATCAATTGGGTTATCTTTAATGAGCATTGGGGGGCTTATGATGTCGAGCGCATTACGGAATCCATCATGAAGCTTGATCCATCCCGGTTAGTCACGGGAAACAGCGGAATAGACGCGGGTAAACCCGATGTGGACTACGAGGTAGGTCACATCAAGGATAACCACAGCTACCGTCCACCTTCTACGCCCTTTGGAAATAATAAGAGAGCCATCGCCAATGGGGAATACGGGGCCATTGGTTATCTTTTGGAGGGTCATGTCTGGGATACGGATGGACCTTGGGTACATTATAACTACAAAGGAAAATCGGCTGCTACCAAAGAATATATGCGATTTGTGGAAATGATTCATCAATTCCAGGAAGAAGGCCTAAGCGCGGCAGTCTATACGCAATGGACGGATGTTGAAAATGAGATGAATGGAATTTACACCTATGATCGAAAGAAAATTAAGTTAGATCGGGAGCAAGTTGAGCAAGCCAATCGATCCACTTACGGATTGGACAGGTTGAAAGCGAAGTACAAATCTGCTCACCGATAAATATTCTACGCATGGATCACTTCAGATTTCTTGTCTTTCTATTATTACTTCTGCCTGCTTGTCAGAATAGGACCAATCCTACTCAAAATAACTCTAATACTGAAAGTAGCCGTCCAAATATCATCTTAATCATGACGGATGATATGGGATGGAGTGACATCGGTTGTTATGGTGGAGAGATTCCGACACCCCATATTGATGCCCTGGCTGCTGGAGGGCTGCGTTTTACCCAGTTCTACAATAATGCCCGCTGCTGTCCCACTCGTGCCTCTCTTATGACTGGACTTTATTCCCATATGGCGGGGATCGGGCAGATGTCTGAAGACCCTTACAAGGAAAGAATTGGAAGGCATGACTTCGGGACCTTTGGCTACCGCGGTTTTCTCAATCGAAATTCTGTGACCTTAGCGGAGGTCCTGAAGACGAGTGGTTATCATACCTATATGACCGGCAAATGGCACTTAGGGATGCATGGAGATGAAAAGCGACCTTTACAGAGGGGCTTTGATCGATATTATGGTACTTACGCCGGAGCAAGTAGTTATTTCAAGCCGCAAGGGGGACGTTGTCTCTATGAGGGGAATGATAAACTCGACCCTCCAAGTGATCCGGATTATTACACTACAGATGCATATACTGATCGAGCGATCGAATAC
>CAJXPD010000344.1 GCA_913057785.1 uncultured Lewinella sp.
TTGGGTCAGTCCTACGGCAACGACGAACTATGCAATAAGGGTTACTGATAATGCCGCTTGTGAAGCCTCGGCCTCCATCACTATTCGGGTAGATCGCACCCCGAAGATCTTTGTCCCTAATGCCTTTTCGCCTAACAATGATGGGAAGAATGACTTTTTTGTTATTAATGCCGCCCTTGAGCAGGTGGATGTGATCAATAGCTTTCAAATCTTGGATCGTTGGGGAAATTTGGTTTTCCAAAGAGATAACTTCATGCCCAACGATGAGCAGTATGCTTGGGATGGCACCTTTAGAGGACAATTGGTGAATTCAGGCGTGTACGTCTACTTCGCCGAAATCACCTTACAGGATGGCTCGCTGGTGCAGACTCAAGGTGAAGTGGCCGTGATTTACTAAAGCAAGGTAGGGTGCAACCCTATCTTCGAGAAGGACATATAATTTAGCAGAAATCAATAAAATGATAGGCTTTATTTCAAAGGCTTATCACTTTTCAATAAACCTTCATACATCGGAATTTTCTAATATTAGAAATCTGTTTATTTTAGCGTTTGAAAGAAAAGACGATTACTTACATTCTTAGTGGATTTTATGATCCATCCCCCTCCTTATTAGGTGTGTGTCGTATCATTTAGTATAGTTAGGATAGAGTAATAGACAATAGCTTTTGTACACTTGCATTAGCATTGTCTTATCTTTTTATACATAGGGACACATATACTTTTTATTTATTTTATTACTTTCGTTCTTTCAGTTTCGTTTTTAATTTTTGACGACCTAAACCAGTTTTACCCCAATCCAAATCCATCCCTATGTTAATGGCTCCCAGCCAATGGGTTCCCCCTTTGAAACGACCGATTTAGACGGTTTTAACCCATTATATTAACTAATAATGAATCATTTTCCAAAAACGAAACATTGGACGACACTACTATTAATGTGCCTGGTCTGCAGTGTACATTCACGTGAACTACAGCGTTTCGCCGACCCAACCCAACATGATGTAAGCTCCCCAGGTTTCGTGTCAGAAACAATGGAAGCTGACAATTCTTTGGCCGTTCCACAATTGAGCCCTAAGGGTTCTCCATCCCAAACCCAAGTCATCGCTGGTAAAAAACTAACGAATGAGAATCAAGGTTCTGATTCAGAAGCAACGGCACAAATGTGTCCAGAACTCACCTTTGAATTCAACGTTCCTATGCCCATCTGTAAGAATACAGAAAACGACTCTGTACCGCTACTGGTAACTGTTAGCGGCGGCACTGGTAATGGAACGGGGACTTGGTTTGGTACGGGTATCGTAGATCCCGATAACGGAATATTTAATCCACTATTTGCCACGCCAGGAACCACTACCATATCTTATCTCTACAGAGAGGATGATTGTGAATACACAGCTACTGTCGACCTGGAAATTCTAAGCACTCCCTTGATAGCCTTTAATGTGGCACAAAATGTACAGTGCCAGTCAGATACGGTAGAAGCTTTTTTAATCACACCTCTCCCACCCAATACCAATCCGGTTTGGGATCTAGATGGTGGTCAGATTATTGGAGGAGATCCAAGTGACACGATCCAGATACAGTGGGATACCCCAGGAGACAAATGGGTTCAATTGCAAGCCGAGGAAAGTGGCTGCCTATCCAACCCATTTCCTATTCCTATACGTCTAGATGCACCGATTGATACACCAACAGTGGCCTGTGATCCGACCAATAGTAGAGTAGATTTCTCCTGGGCAGAGATCGACAATGCACAAGCCTTTGTCATTTTCGTAGTCGAGCCTGCAGGGACCACTGGCGTTATTGTTTCTGATACCCAGTATGCGGTACCTAATTTGCTGCCCGGCCAAAGTGTTGTAGTTCGAATTGCAACCATTAGTGAAAATGCATGCCCTGGGAATGTCCAAGAATTTGGTTGCGAGTCGCTCCTATGTCCCATTATTGAAATGGATATTGATACCATTCCTCCGATTTGCCTAGTTGGGGGGCAAGACCAAACCATTGATCTTGGTTTCACTTTAGTCGATGATAGCCCTGGAGGAGGCGTAGTCAGCTGGCATGGGGCCGGCATCACGGATACCTTGGTTGGACAAATCACCGTAGATGCCTCCATGGTAGGTCAAGAAAATAAGATATACCTAAACTATTCGAATGCATTCTGTACCTATCAAGATAGTACCACTTTTCAGGTCTTGACAGAATCAGAGGCTAGCTTCTCCATGCCTACTGCCTTTTGCTTGGGAGATACCGCGGAGGTATTCTTTACTGGCTCCGCGACCGCCAATGCTGAACTGAGGTGGGATTTCGGTGGGGGGTCTATTCTTGCTGGAGCTGGGCTCGATTCTGATCCGTATCTGATCACCTGGCCCTCAGAAGGTAACTTTACCACTCAACTCGAAGTAGTTGACCCTGGCTGTGGGAATGATTTCAGTTCTCAATCTATCAATATCGCAGCCCCTTTACCCCAAACAATAATCAATTGCCAAGCGGGGCTTGATAGTGTGCTCTTTACCTGGCCCCCCGTTCCTGGTGCGACTGGTTTCGTAGTGAATGTTTTGGACGGACCACAGGGGGAATTATTGGTTGAAGGAGAATATATTATCAGAAATTTACCTCCCGATACCCCGGTCACTATCGAAGTCGTATATTCTAGCGCGGATTGTGATGGGAGCCGGACTACCTTAAGCTGTAGTTCTGAACCTTGTCCAGATGTGAATGTGACCATGATTCCATTAAGTTCTCAGTGTTTCAATGCTGGCACAACCGATACCATACCTTTAAATATCAGCCTAAGTATACCCGGAGGAGACCTAAACCTAAGCGGAGCTGGAATATTTGATCCGACTGTTCCGGCAGTCAGAATTACACAGGATCTCATCGGCTCACAGAATAAGATTGTAGCTACTTATAGTTTCGGTATATGCACCTACCAGGATAGCATCACTTACGAAGTATTTGATAGTCCGACTGCTTCATTTGACCTGGGTTCGAATAGTTGTACCGGTGAAGGTATCAGCTTGACCTATACCGGTTCCGCACCTGCTGATGCCACCTTGGTTTGGGAATTTGATGGCGCGACTATTATAGACAATGTCGATGATCGTAACATAACCCTTGCCTGGGATACAGAAGGGGTTAAGAATGTAAGTCTATTCGTGGCCAGCAATGGTTGTTTTTCAGAAACCGTGGTGCAAAATGTCATGATCAGTGCACCAGCTGCTCCTCCTGCGATAGTTTGTACGCCAGGAGTCGATCAAGTTCAGTTCAATTGGACTACTGAGCCTGGCCTCGAAGCTGGACAAGTGAGCATACTTACTGGACAAAACGGAACATTGCTCACGCCCACTTCCTATGAAGTCCTAGGTTTAGCTCCGGAAGAGACGGTGGATATTTCCGTACTGTTCCCTAGCAGTATGAATTGTCCGGATACCATTGTGATGGCTACTTGTACGACTACAGGTTGTCCAGACGCAGGCGTGACCATTGATCCAGTACTGCCGATTTGCTATTTGGGGCCAGGAACTCTGAACCTGACCTTTACCGCAGATGCAAATTTGACAGGGGGTGTCCCGAATTGGCGCGGACCAGGAGTGGTAGACCCCTTAAATGGGCTTTGGCAACTAGATGAAAATGCTATTGGTCGAGACAATCAGATTATCCTAGACTATACATCGGGCTTATGCTCCTACAGTGATACCATCCAGATTGAAGTGAAGCAGGGACCAAGTGCCAATTTCACGGCTCCCAATCAAATCTGTCCCAATGAAACAGCTGAAGTAAGCTTTACTGGCGTTGCCAGTGCAAATGCCATCTTCAACTGGGACTTCGGCGGGGGAACCGCCACCCCTGGTACTGGGCCTGGCCCGCACCAGGTGACCTGGTCAAACGGAGGAACCTTTGAGATTAGCTTGTCGATCGAAGATGATGGCTGTACCTCAGGTACCGTCAGAAACTCCACGACGGTCTTAGAGCCTTTTATCACTCCAGTGATTACCTGCAACACTGATCGCAGCTCTATTACCTTTAGTTGGGATCCTGTACCAGGTGCCGCATCCTATGATGTAGTACTTAATCCAGCAGGGATCAGCGGAACATTTCTAGACGAAACGACTTATCAAATCAGTAATCTTGATCCTGGTACAACGGTTGAGATAGAAGTGACCGCAGTAGACCCACAAGGTTGCCGAGACGTGACTACCGGACAATCCTGCATGACCGAAGAATGTCCCGTGGTAAAAGTAGACTGGGAAGGCCCTCCTGCCGTCTGTGAAGGCAGCCAAGCCTTAATTACTTTCGGAGTCAGTTCTCCAACGATCACCAGTGTCGACCTGCAAGTTAGTGACGGAGTCAATCTAATTGACTTAACAGGAGTGATTGATGGACAAGAATTACTAGTAGATCTGAATGGCAGTACCACCTTTACTATCACTCAAATTACCCTTCCTGGGTTGCCAGAATGTTCGCCTGAGATACCCGATCCCATTACTATCAATGTCAACAGCATTTTGACAGCGGGGATTGGAACTGATCAGCCTCCTATCTGCAATGATGAACAACAGAGCTTTGATCTATTCGCCTTGTTGGACGGAGAAGATGTTGGTGGAATATGGACAGAGGTAAATGGGAATGGTGCGAATGGTGCTTTCAATCCGAATGCTGGAAGCTTTACGATTGATCAGACCGTGATCGGCACTTTTAATTTTCAATATGTAGTGGCTGGAGGCGCGCCCTGTCCTAATGATACCAGCTTTGTGAGCTTTACCGTAAATCAGACGCCAACCGCATCGGCGGGTCAAGATGTGTTCCTGGATTGTCTAAGCAGTATGGCCACTCTAGGTAGTGACGAAACAAGTACGGGTATGGTATATGAATGGGAGTTCAGTAATATGTTTATCTCGGATGCATCAACGATAGAGGTCGAAATGGCAGGTAATTACTTGCTTCGGGTCACCGATCCAGCGACTGGATGTTCGGCAGAAGATCTGGTGCAAGTATCAGCCTACGATGATTTTTTCGTTCCCTTCGTTAGTGTATCTCCCGTTACTTGTGATGGAGATGATGATGGCTTTCTTTTGATTGATTCTATAGTTGGGACCGCTACAGGCGTTCGTTCATCGTTAAACGGTGGCCCCCTATCCGTATCAAACAGCTATGGACCGCTTGGCCCCGGAGTATATGAGCTGGTATTCACAGATGCTCAAGGCTGTGAACAACGTTACGAATACATATTAGATGCCCCCTCCCCTATCTTGGTCAGCTTACAGGCTAAGCTTAATGGAACAGATAACACTATCAACTTGGGAGATAGCGTCGTATTGGAAGCCTTGGTAAATGTGGGGCAAGATGATATCCAATCTATTGTTTGGACTCCAGCACTTCCGGGTGGCGAAGACAACTTGAGTGTTTTAGTTAAACCCGAATTTTCTTCCACCTATGAAGTAAGCATAACCGATCAGAATGGCTGTGTCAGCACGTCTCGGATTGATATCCTGGTAAATCGAGACATCAATGTCTTCATGGCGAACGTTTTCAAACCTAGCTCCTCTGGCACCAACAATATTTTCATGGTACAAGGAGGATCTCAAATCAATACTGTCCTGAAGTTTTTGATTTTTGATCGATGGGGAAATAAGGTTTTTGAAAATGTCAATTTCCCTCCCAATGACCCATCTCAAGGCTGGGATGGGACCTATAGGAATCAGCTGTTGAATGCAGGTGTTTATGTCTATTGGTTGGACGTTGAATTGACGAGTGGTGAGGTCATGACCTTGAAAGGCGATATTGCTTTGATCAGATAGTAATCAAAAATACCCCCACGCTTGAGTTCAGTAGTTTTCTCAATATTGAATCCTCTTTCCCGCAGCATGTTCTGGTAATCTACCAGACCATGCTGGTGGGGATGCAGGATATCTCCCGGGATCCATCTAAAGATTTTTTTCAGTAGTCTGTAATTGTGTACATCTACACTTAGGATTAGTATTCCGCCCGGTTTGAGCCAAGAGCAAATCTTATCTAAACTTAGATTTAAGTCAGCCACATGATTAATGACATTGCAACAGAATATGATATCAAGCTGTTGTGTCGGCTGAAATTCCTCTAGAGAAACAGCATAAAATTGAACCTTTGGATAATCGGTAGAATCGAAATGATCTAGTTGATCTTCATATTCTCCTAGCAATGGATCTACAGCCACCAATGGGTTTCCGTCCAAGATCATAAATATCCCGGCTGGACCACAACCTGCATCCAAAATAGCTTCGCTCCCTGTAAGCTTCAACTCGCACTGGGCAAGAATCTTTTTCCAGTAGTCCGCTTTTTGCTGTAAATAGACAGATTTCTCCTTATGCTGTAAGTACCAACGCCACCATCTTATCTCCCAGAATTGGGCAAGTCTCCATCGAATATTCATAAGGCCGCGTAATTTGTTAGTTGTGTAGATTTAGAAAGTCTATCGCTATAATAAATCTACCCCTTTATTGAACTTCCCTGCAACTCTTTGCCTTTCTTGTGTAGATAAAGGCAGGTGGCCCAGCTTGACAATTTATGCTTTGTTAACCACTGCCTTTTGCCCTTTATAGCTTTTCTAAGAATTCCATTAACCTAATTCTGGCATCTTGTTTTGCTTTAAAATCTCCCTCTTGCGTTCCACCGAATTCAAATTGGTATTCTTTTCCCTTGATATTCATTACCCCCGTTCTGTACGCCGAATCATAATCGGGATTCGCTGAGATCATGTGCCCTGCGTTTTCATACTTTATGTTTTGAAAAGAATATCCAAAACTATTATTTTTTAATCTCCTTTCAATCATATCGGCCATATACGCTGAAGGCCAGACCTTATCATCCAGTCCAGAAAACAATAAAATGGGGGCAGTTATTTGCTCTACTTTAATAATAGCCTGACTGAGTGAATCCGCCTTTGCTAATCCACTATCCCAATAGGTTAAGGTTTCAATTTTATCAGTCTCATTGCCTACTATTTTTTCCATCGGTATATAGGGAACATCAATCCCTTTGTACTTCCAACTTGCTTTCACTTCATCAGAGTTATAAGGCAAGACCGTATTTGACCAAGAAACCGAACTGGGGGCATAAGCGACCACTCCGCCTACTAGCTTAGGAAAGGTGGAAGCAATGATCAAGGCTAATTCCGCGTTTTTTGATGCTCCCATGACTACGATCTTACTCGCGTCGACTTGCGGTTGTTGACTAAGCCAATTAATGGTGTTTTCAAAGTAGGTCAATTCAATTTCTTCGGGTAATGTTGGCAAACCCTCTCCGCCTATATACGGTAGTGATAGACCGACCATTTCCTTTTTAGCAAATTCTTGTGCCCAATAATCCCCTGATTGTCCTCCTCCAATGAAGATGATTGCCGGTTTGTTCTCCAAGCCGTCCTTCGCAAAGTAAGTGGCCTGGAACCCATTTTGATTGATGTATTTAGGTTTTACCCCATCAAACAGTAGGAAGTCTGCTATGAAATAACCCAAAATCAGGAACAATACGATCGCTACGGGTAGGATTTTTTTTCTTCTTTTCGTCATTTTTTTGTTGTTGTTAATCAGATGGTGAAAGCGCGGTAGATGACGAATGGAGCCTATTGTCACACTACCTAAGGATTTAATTCCTTCCGGACTCTACTTAAAGGATGCTTCGTAATTCAGATGTAAGAGGCCAAATAATGTACAGGAATACGATTGGCTAAAGTAGGAAAACGATTATAAAATTTCAGATATCTCGTTCTGGCATTTTCGGCAAGCAAATGACTTATCGGCTACAGTTATCTGAACAGTAGTAAGATTGAACCTTTACAGGACTATGCAATACCCTTCACAAGGAGAAGAAAGAAATGTAGATGTAGTACTCTTGAGACAAATATTTAAATTTCCCAGGACCTTCTCGGCATATTAGGTAATTTTGCCGGAACGAATAGAGATGGTCACGAGCGGCAGTTCTCTCTTTATTTTTAAAAAGCACAACCTAGAGAACAAATACTTGTTAGATCCCTGAAAATTTAAATCGGAGATAGATGTTATACGCGGTTGGTACAAAAGTAAAACTTATCCATACGGGCGATGAAGGCCGTGTAATCGGTTTACTGAGTAATGGCATGCTCAATGTACATGTATTGGATGATGATATGGTGATCCCAGTGTCCCCGGAAGACCTCACTCCTTTTACCGAAACGCCAACTGCCAAACCCTCTCCACTCCCTTCCAGCAAATCCTCAGTTTCACCACCCAGTCCAAAAAGCGCCAAAGATGCTTCTTCAGTCACAACCTATTCGAAGGAAACGCTTAGCTACCAAGGACTTTTGCTCGCCTTCGAGCCCGTATTAAATGCCGATGCCACGGCTGAAAAGTATTTGGTGAAGCTCATCAATGATTCTGAGCACGAGATTTTATTTCAATACGCATTATCTCTACAAGGAGTAGTTGAGGAGAAAGTAAATAATAAGCTGAAAGCGGCCTCAGTTATGCAACTCGGACAATTGTGGTACGACGAACTAAATGATGCTCCGGAAGTGCTAATTGCTATCTGGAGAATCACGACGGATGGAACAGGGGGAAAGCAGGAAAAAAGAATCCGACTCAAGGCCAAAACCTTTTTCAAATCCACCCAAATCGCCCCTTTGCTGCATAAGTCCGTCCATCTATTTCCCGTATTTGAGAATCTCAATACCGAAAGAAGGGATACCAAAGAAAATCTACAGAACTACACCAAAAGAATGCACCGTCCAAAAACCCGCATCAATTACGTGGGAGATAAGGTAAACATCGATACGACAGCTTTCGCAGAGTTTCCGACCGAGATTGATCTTCATATTGAAAAACTCTTACCAGATAGTGCCAAATTAGTTAAAAGACAAATTTTGCGTGTACAATTGGAGGCCTTTGAAAACTACCTGAACCAAGCCATTCGACTGGGGGTGGAACGGGTATTTGTGATTCATGGAGTGGGTGAAGGAAAATTACGAAATGCTATAGCCACTCGCTTGATCAAATACCCAGAGGTGGTGTCCTTCAAGAATGAGTTTCACCCTCGTTACGGTTTCGGTGCTACTGAAATCATCTTCTGACCGCCATTAATTTTCCGCTTACCTGTGCTTTTCATATTGCCACATTGGCGTCTTGTTTTGGAGCTCCTGATACAATTCCTCTCCAAGCGAGGAGGATTGCAAAGCCCCTGCATTTTGCCTAAGTTGTTCAACAGAACTTGCGCCAATAACAATGCTGGTCACCGCTGGGTTTTGCCAGCAATAAGCTAAAGCCAAATGACCTCTCGCTTGCTTCCCTTGGCATTTCTGATCTAACAGCCCCTGCACTTGGCGAACGATCTCAACATCATGTCCTAAATAGGCTCTTGGGGCCTTATTCGCCAATAGTCCTTTCGCTATCCCACCCCTGACCAGAACGCCAACTTCATGCTGGGCTAAATGACCTAGAGCGAATTCTTCAGGTCTTCGATCCAACAAACTGTACTGCATCATGTTGCTGACAATATTAGATCGCTGTACATACTCTCGGATCACATTGTGTCGGATGGAAGAGATCCCGTAATACCTGATATATCCCTCCTGGCATAGCTCTTCGAAAGCTTCTATTGTCTCATCGATCGGATCTTCTAACGTTCCTCCATGTAATTGATAAAGATCAATATAGTCTGTCTGCAGGCGTTTCAGGCTTGCTTTTACGGCCTGTTTTATATAAGCCTTTTTGGGGTTCCAATCCCAGCCACTACCATCACTTCGCCATTGATTACCTACTTTGGTAGCCAAAATGATCTCCTGCCTTTGTTCTTTCAACAACTTCCCAATAATTCGCTCGTTTTCTCCCTTGTCGTAGAGATCAGCAGTATCGAAGTAATTGATGCCAAGATCTAGTGCTTCATGAATAATGGGCCGAGCCTGTTCCTCTCTATGGAAGGACATGCCGCCCAAGGATAGTCTACTGATGTTCAGTTCTGAGCTTCCTAGTTGCTTGTATTGCATAATCTTTCTGTGGATGTTGTCGCTATACGACAGAATATGTCTGAAAATCAGGCGGTAAGGCCAGTAGGACAAAAATGGGCCAACATTACCCATATATTTAAAGTTAGAAAGGTATAAAAAATCCGAGCAATCTATGTCAGCATGGCTAAGCCTAGACCAATATAACCAGGAGAGGTTACGGCAGCCGATCCTCACCCTGCATCACGCCACCCAAATTTTGGCTAGTACAGCCGACTGCCTGCTTCCTAAGCGGGCCGATGACTCACATACCAATTTAGGCTGGGATCATAGCTTGCAAGCCTTACTTACTCACCCGCTAGAAGATCAGTATCAGCTGGCGCTGGAGTATGAGCACTTTTCCTTGGCTATCTTGGAGGAGAGCGTAATCAAAAGTCGATATGCTCTGGCTGGCCAAACGTTAGATGGTGTATATAATTGGCTAAGGGTTACCTTCAACAAGCTGGGATTACAAGGAGAGAAGATCAAGCCCTTGGATAGATACCAGATTCCGGCCCATCCCATACAAGAGGGGCGACCGTTCAATAAACCCGATCAAAGAATTTTGCTGGAATTAGCAAACCGAAGAAACAATGCGCAAGAAATTTTTGTTTCAATTGCGCCTGGGTTTCCCTATGCTTCCTCCGTCCGAACATGGCCCCATCATTTTGACATTGGGGTTTATATTCCGATACGAAGAGATGAAACTCATCAAGACCTAAACTCCATAGGTTTGGGGATGGCAGTCCCTGACGGTTCAGTTAATGACATGTACTTCTATGTAAACCATTGGTCCCAAAAGGCCATTAGTTATCCGGACAATATGCCGAAGCTGACTAGTGGTGGGTACTGGTATCAAGAGAACTGGACTGGCGCAGTCTTACCTTTAAAGGTAGTGACCGCTTCTGCCCAATCGCATGATCAGCAGGAAATAGTACAAACCTTTTTTGATTCAGCCATTAAGGCCTCATTGGACTTAATTGGAGTGGGTTGATCCGCTATTGCATGGACAGAAACTCCAACAATGTTGCCTAAAGCTACGTAAACCACTAATATGAAAAAGAAAGCAATTTGGAACGGTCAAGTTTTGGCCGAAAGCGACGACATCGTCAACATTGAGGGCAATGCCTACTTTCCTGTAGAGAGCCTCAACAAGGATTTTTTCCAGGATAGTGGTACTCACACCGTTTGTCCTTGGAAGGGTACTGCTTCTTATTACAGCTTATCCGTAGATGGAAAAGAAAACGCCGATGCAGCCTGGTATTACCCAGCACCAAGGGATGCTGCAAAAGTGATCAAAGATCGAGTAGCTTTCTGGAAAGGCGTAGAAGTAGTAGATGCCTAATGTCTTAGTTTTTGTTCTGAATCCTATTTTTTTCTCAAGAGTATGTTTAAGATTCCATCAATCGACTTCTGGCGGCAAATTTTCTCCTATGCTTCGTTGAAAAGCCTCACCGTGCCTTTCAGGCATGTTTACGTTTTTCGTCTTGCTCAGAACAAAATTTGCTCACCCTCGAACAATCATGA
>CAJXPD010000345.1 GCA_913057785.1 uncultured Lewinella sp.
CAGCAAAGTCATCTCTATCCCATTGACTGTACAATTTGGGTCGGTAGTTATAACTGAAATTACAATTAATGATTTCCAGGCTATCCACCTCTTCTGCCAGCAGGGCGACCTTGTATCCTTTTATATTAAGGTTTTTAATTGTAATTTTGTTACTGCCTTTAATTGACAAGCCAAGACCTGTGAAAGTATCTGGACGGGTAGGATCCATCCCACTATCCAAAGTTGCCCCGTTAAAATCTAATACCACGTTTTCGCCTTTAACAGACAAGACCGGCATATCCAAACCATCCGCCGCAGAAAATTGATAGATAGCCTTCGCTATCTTCGCCGAATCCGTTAGTGTCATTCCGCTTTTGAGTTTCAGGAGCGTGTCGCGGTTACAACTGCTCAGCAATATAAGAACCAAATAGAGAGAAAATCGTAGCGATAGTTTCATTCAAGAAGGATAAAGAATTATCAAAAATTACAGCAGTTATTGGATCAGGTTCCCATACTGTAAGTGCATTGAGCTATGAGTAGAAGTTCCAGCAGGATACCGATCAAGTTGGAAGATGTCGAGCTAATATTAGGTAAAGAGCTCTTTAATACCCATTTCAGCAAACTCGTTGACAATGTGTACTGCAATACCTGTCGCCCTCCCGGAACCAACCCGATTCAGATCCGGCAAATATGGCTGGACTCCCAAGGTAACATTTCCATTGAGGGTCGTTGCCATGAATGCAAAAATAAGCTCCGTCAAGTAATTGAGACGCGAAATGACCCTGACAGTTACGGTCAAGCCATGGTCATTTGGGAAATTCGTGAAGATTTATTGCGGTTTGATTGATCTTTTCTGCCCTTACTTACCAAGAATCTGCTGAATTCTGATATTTATTCACCATTAGTGAGAATTGTTGTTTGGTAAATCCACAGCGGCAAGTATCTGGATATAGGGTCATCATATTTCCTACATCCGGTACATAGTATTGCCCAACAGCATCTCGCCCGGTGAACACAAACCGACAAGGAATACTCTCATGTAGATATTTGGGTTTCAAGGTATCTCCTGGAACAAAAGGATCGGCCGGGGTATCGCAGATCAAATCACCTGCCGTTTCACAGTTACTGCCATCCACCAATTCCGGAACACTGGTTTCTGTTCCATAGGTATCGAGTAAGCCGAAGTAATGCCCCATTTCATGGCTAAGTGATTTAGGTAGCTCAATCACGCAAGGCAATTTGAGCATCAAGGCATCACGTTGGGGAAACTCAAGCCCACCAATATCCGTATATCCGCAATCAAATGGTGTCCAAGGAATGTTCAACACAATGAAGACATTAATCCTATTATTCTGCTGATACTTTACCTTCATCTGTTGCCATTCGTTGGTATTCGCAGGAATAGCATATTGAAAATTCTCGATAACATTGAATTCACAGAGTTCAAAGCTGGCGCAGATGGGCGCGAAGTGCACATTCATTGTATCAATGGCATCCTGCACCTGATCTTCCCGGATGTATATCTCTCCCAGGCTATCCTTCGGCACATGTACAACAACTGAAAAGGTTTTTTCAATACAGGGTAAGGGTTCATCTTCAATATGCAAACCTTGTGCCTGAATTATCGAGGATAGGAAAATTCCCCCTAATAAGAGTAGAGTTTTAGTCTTCATAGCTATTAGAATTACCGTGATAGAGAAAAAGTTACCATTTTTTAGGAATGAAAGCGCAGGGTCCTGTCAACTTATACGAATTACGACAGATATATGTCAAAAATCGTTATAAAGTAAATATAGACCTGTTTGCAAACTTAGGTAAATTCAGTTTTCTTTGCAAAAACGAACAGCGCTCTACCCCGCATTCCTTGCTAATAATGTGCTGATTAGGCATATGTTATTTAGTAATAGATCACAGACTGTTAAGTGCATTCTAGTTCTCCAATAGTTATGCTTACTATGGGAGCATTTTATTCACATGCTCGATAACTGTGATTTTGTATCGTGCCTGAATTGGAAAGAAGCTATGATCAAAAATACAGAACATAATCCCTGAGTTATGAAATTAAGACTATTGCTACGCCTAGTAGGTGCCCTGTGCCTAGGGGTTTTCCCTAGACTCATTCTCGCTCAGACGGCCTCTATCACGACTGGATGTCCTCCACTCACCGTCAACTTCATTCCTCCCAATAACGTTGATACTTATTTCTGGGAATTCGGTAATAACGTTACTTCTACTTTGGCTTTACCTGCGACTACCTACACAGAAGCCGGTACTTACACCGTCAACTTTCGGACTGGAGCTGATCAGGAAATAGTGGGTTCTATTACCATCCAAGTTTTACCCGCACCAGAACTAAGTATTGCCATTGATACAGCCTTTGGCTGTGCGCCACTTACCGTCAACTTTACGAATAATTCTTCAATTGATGATTTGATTGAGGTGAATCAATACAGTTGGGGTTTTGGAGATGGCGGCAGTGATAATAGCGCCACCGAAGTCAGCCACATTTACGAAGCAGCCGGCGTTTTTACCCCGTCTCTTTCCATCACAACAAATCAACAAGGCTGTGATGTCACCAAGAACTTCCCCGATCTTATTCAAGTCAATCGTGTAGAAAATGTGCGTTTCACAACCACCCCTCCGCTACCCACTGCTTGTGATCCGCCTTTGAACGTATCCTTCACTAACACCACACCAGATCAAAATCTACAGTTCAGCTGGGATCTCGGCAACGGTCAGACCTCTTCCGACATTAATCCACCTAGTCAGACCTACACAGAATACAGCCGCTATACCGTTACACTTACCGCTACGGATGAATTGGGTTGTCAAGCTTCCTTTGCTTCGCAAGTCAACGTCGGAAAGCCCTTTGCCAACTTTAGCATACGTGATACCTTTTGCCTGGAGGATACCGTCCGAGTTACCAATCTATCGGGACCTGGTGATTATCGCTGGGACTTTGGCAATGCTGCCAGTCCGGTAATCTCCACTGAGGATAGTCCATTCGTCACTTTCAAGGAGAAGGGCTTCTTTCCCGTCACCTTGACCGTTACAGATCCCGTTCGAGGCTGTGAATCGGACACTACCATCACTGTCTTTGTAGACAAACCGGATGCCTCCTTTACATCTGACCCTTCATACACCTGCAATGACTCTCTCTTAGTCAATTTCAGCCCTGAACACCGAGATGCGGAAACTTACATCTGGGTATTTGCAGATGGAGCAGTTTCAACGGAGCAATCTCCTAGCTATGAATTCGTGATCCCCGATTCAAACCTCTACGGGGAGAACGGGCGAAAAGTGCTGTACACTACTTTATTTGTTCAGAATGTATCTGGTTGTCGGGACACTTTTTTTGCACCGGATACCATATTTATGCCGAACGCCCTGTTCATGCCAGATCGTATTGATGGTTGCGCTCCTTTGACGGTTACTTTCGCAGATTCCAGTAGTTCTATGGAACAAATTGTGCGATGGCAATATGACTATGGTGATGGCTCCTCCGCTACACTCGACTCCGATGAACCGCATACGCATACCTATACTGACCCCGGCACTTATGATGTCGTCCTTAATATCGCTAATGAGGCGGGCTGTCTTGATACTTCCTATGCCCTAAGAATAGAAGTCGGTGAGCAAATAAATCCAGATTTTAGCGTAGATAAAACAGAAATATGTCCGGGTGGGACCGTGCAATTCACCAACCTTACTCCACCTGACAGTATAGATGCCTGGCACTTTGAGACAGATATGGGTCGGAGTTTCCATTGCTTTCAAGAACCGGAACTTTCCTGGACTTTTGAGGCCGAGACAGGCCCCATGGACGTCACCCTCACCGTAGAATACAATGGATGCCAAAGTAGTGCGACTAAGGAGGATTACATTTTTGTAAAAGGCCCTATTGCCCACATTGATTATGAAATGGATTGCAGCGATCCCTATTCCTACTCCTTCGACTATGCCGATAATGAAGCTCGCAAAGTCACCTGGGATTTTGGGGACGGGGCCAGTAGCAATGAGAATAGAATTACCTATGTGTATGCTGATACGGGAGACTATGAACTCATCCTCTTAGCAGAAGACCCTGCTTCCGGCTGCCCGGCTTCTGCTGATACGGTGACGATTCACGTTCGAGATATTTCCTCCGATTTCACACTATCTGAAGAGGCCATCTGCAAGGGCTCCATGCTTAACCTAAATGCTCAAAATTCCCTCAATGTTGATGTGACTTGTTGGAAGGGTTATACTTGGCTTTTTGACATTTCTGGGCGGCCGATTCAGACGCATATGAACACCCTACCTTTTACCTTTAACCAAGCCGGAGTTGAGACTATTCGACTAGTTACAGAAGATATCAATGGATGCACGGACACTAGTACTCAACAGCTAAAAATATTCGATATTGAAGCGAAATTTGCGGTTGACGATCACTTTATCTGCTTCCCCGCAGAAGTGAATTTTACAGATCAAACGCCAGCGGACACCGTCATCACAGATTACCAATGGAGTTTTGGCGATGGTCGTTTCAGTGATGCGGCAAGTCCCATGCATATCTACGAAGGGGGCTTTGCTGAGGGAGACACCATAAGAATCGAGTTGACCGTGACAGACGCCTTGGGCTGCACTTCAGAAGCCAAGGATTCGGTGGTTGTTTACCAACCCAGAAGTTTCATTATCTCCGATCCCCCGTTTGCCAATGCCTGCATTGGGGAGGAGGTAAAATTCTTTGGCGTTGACTATACGGACGGAGGCTCAGGTCTGGAATTCAGTTGGGACTTCGGAGATGGGTCGATGGGCTCGGGAATCAATGACGCCCATAGGTACCTCTCAGAGGGTGATTACATTGTACGGATGACCTATGCGGAAATTGGGAGCGGCTGTGGCGGTGTGGACTCGGTCCTGGCCAGTATACAAGCGCCCCCCGAAGCGCAATTCACCAGCAATGTAGACAATGAACCCTTTGTATGTTTCCCTAGCCAGGTACAGTTTACCAATACTAGCACAGCTTCCTCTATCTTGTTTCACCAATGGGATTTTGGGAATGGTCAACAATCCACCGACAGAAGCCCCTTGGCTTCCTTCGAAAAGGGGGACTTCAACATTAGATTAATCAGTTCAACCACCTTTGGTTGTGCCGATACCGTCTATAGTAGCATTACCCTGATCGGCCCCGAGGGAGATTTCACCTTTGAACCAGAAGGAATTTGTGAGGGGGGCACGGCTACATTCACCCTACTAGATACAGTGGATGTAAATAGTTTTAGCTGGGATTTTGGAGATGGAAGTCCCTTAGTAGATGGAGCAAGTCCAGTCAGTCATACTTACCAAAATATACCGGTTCTTGGCCCTAGGCCAGTCACGCTGATCCTTCGAAGCGCAGAGAATGATTGTGTTACAGCCGTAACAAAACCCATTACGATCTTTGAGACACGAGCTGATTTCTTAATCAATGGAGACATTGACAGCGTTTTCTGTGCTACTACCTTAAATCTAAATGACAACTCGACACAAGCCAATCAGTACAGCTGGGATTTTGGCAATGGGATGACTTCCACAGAGCAAAACCCAAGCATCGTACTTTCTCCTGGAGAATATGAGGTTCAGTTGGCAGTCGCCAATTCAGACATTGGTTGTACAGATACCCTGTCCAGGCAAGTTTTCATTATCGAATTAGAGGATATCTTGGTACAACAGGATACGATTTGCCAGGGGGATACTACTCAATTAAGCTTGGTAAACGCCCAAGCGGATTACACCTATAACTGGATCGGCCCCGATATCCTTGATGCGCCCGATCTGGCCATGCCTTTGGTCAACCCAGGTATGACCACCTCTTATACGGTACAGGTCAGTGATTCACTAGGATGTACAGCTGAGGTCGACGGCTTCATTTATGTGATTGAGCCATTGATATGGAGTGGACAGGATACGAGTATTTGTGTGGGTGAACCTCTGAGCTTTCCAAATCCCCCTAACCCTGATGGTTTATACGATTTCAGTTGGTCTCCTTCGCTCCCCTATACTGTCAATGAAGGAGACAGCTTGCTCATCTTGGCAATTGGAGATGTTCGAGGGTGTTTCCTGGATGAATATGAATACGATATTCGCTCTTTGACAGGATTGGTAAAGGTTCCAAATGTATTCACACCGAACGGAGACTCCTACAATGATGTTTTCAGGGCTTACACTGACCTAGATGTCAACGAGGACGAAGAGATCGAAATCCTCAATGTGCGAATTTGGAACCGCTGGGGGCAAGTCGTCTACGAAAGCCAGGGACCGGATTCCGTTTGGGACGGAACCCACAATGGAACGCCCGCCCCTTCAGATGTATATGTGTACACAATCGAAATGGAGGTAAAGGTATGTGGCGAAAAAGGCATCCAAATCCGAAGAGGTGATGTGACCTTGGCACGATAAGGCCAAGCTATTACATCCCCAAGGGAGCTCGGAATTGCTCAGGAATGACTAAACGCATTCGCTGCATCTTTTGCGCATGCTCTTGGGCCTCCTCCATCCGATTGGTTTGGAAATAGAGCATCAAGAGATTGTTATTCATTTCTACATTCCGGGTATCCACCGTCAGATACTTCTCCATGTATTGAATTGCTGTAGAAGGGTTTTGTTTCTGGAAGGCGATTTGACCTAGGTAGGAGTAGCACTTGTAATAATCAGACCGTTGGATCTCCTCCAAAAAATAAGGTTCGGATTCTAGTAATTTGCCTTTCATCACCTCAAGCGTTCCCATGTAGTAATTGATATACTTCTGATTGGGGTCTAAGTCATATGCCTTTTGCATCAAGGTAGTTGCTCTATTCATATCGGTGTCATCCAAGCGAGCTGCCAGCATCATATTGGCATAGGCTGAATTGGGTGAACTTTCCACGGCGGCGCTCCAGAAGGTTATCGGATCGCCGAATACGGGCATGCGAACCAAGCTCATCACCGCAAAGATCAAAGCCACCCCTCCCGCTGCCATAGACATTTGACGGCTGGATAGCTTATTCTTAAACAGAAAAGTTTCGCTCAAAAGCAGTAAAACGCCCAACATCGGAAGGTACAATCGATGCTCAAAATCCTGATTATTCAAGGCATCAGGAACCATCAGTGCCGGAACTAAGAACAAGACAAAAATGAGAACGCCCACTAGCATTCTTCGCAAGTTATTGCTGCGAGAGAAAAAGACCAAAGTCCCCACCAGCACGAGGGCAATTATCCCGTAAATCACCGTCATGTCTGCGATCATCGGGAAAACACTAAGATTGAAAGGCAAGAAGACCTTCCCCCAATACGCCAACAAAACCGGAATTCTGCCAAAAGCAGATCCCAACAACTCCCCAAATGCCAAGCCCGACTGCTCCAGACTCGCCATAGATCGCGCTAGCAAATAAACGGCAGCACTTCCTACCCAGACGCCATACATACGCAGTGCTGGCCCATCCAGCCATTTCTTATCCGAAAGAAAAACGCTTAGTAACCAAGCCGCGGGTAATGCAAACAAGGCCGTTTCTTTCGTAAATAAAGCGCCTAGCAACGTCCCTCCTTGAATGAGTAGCAATTTGAGTTCAGGCTTTTCTCGATATTTTAAGCAGGCCGTCAAAAAGGGAAAAACAAAAATAGCTAGAAGGGTGTCGTTGCGCCCGGGAATCCAAGCTACCGCCTGCGTCAACACGGGGTGTACTGCAAATATCACACTCAGCCAAAATGCCGTCATTTTCTGTATCCCCAACTGTTTCAGCAGGGTAAAGAGAAACCAGACCGCCAGTACGTGTAGCAAGATATTGATGAAGTGATAACCAGCGATATTCTGCTTAGCGAAGAAGGCATTGATGATAAAAGAATCAAGCAATAAAGGTCGATAATAGGTGTCTTCCTCTTCGCTAAACACGCCTCTAGAAAAAGAATGAAAGATATTGCCTGGATCAGAATTGTACGCGCTCATCTCGTTAATAAAGATGGTATCATCCAATTCCGTGAAACCTAGATTGACAGAAGGCAGATAGAGGATGAAGCTAATCAGGAGTAGCCACAAGCCCGCATATTTGGAAAGGAGATTCTCCGGCTTCTTAGGCTTATTTTTCTTTTTGTTAGTAGTCTTTTTTTTCATGGGTTGTTTGTCCTTGAATCCGTCCTTGAAAGTAGAAATTTTGTGGCAAAGAAAAGCAATTTCGAAAGTTGATTCTTAACACGCATGGCTGTAAATCCTCCTTACGGTTTTTCCGGATGTCACAAATGCAAACCCATATTGGCTCTTTCTCCAAGTTCATTTCAAGTACATATACTGGACCTTTGTAGCACAGTGGTCAGGAATACTGCATGGTGTAAAGCAAACATTCCAATACCCCTCGCTAATTCTACTTTTTATCACCCTCAATCAATATAGTCATGAGAAAGTATAGTATACTCTCCCTAGCATTCGCTTTAGGTGTATTTCAATTAAGTGCGCAATCTGGCAAGATATCCAAGGAGGATAGGTCTTTCTTGATCAATTATCTTGAAGTAACACAACAGGATCTCCTACAGACCTTAAACGATCTAAGCGAGACCGAATGGCTTGCTAAACCCGCGGATGGAGGTTGGTCCCCAGCTGAATGTATGGAGCATATTCTAGAAGCCGAAAGGGCCGTATTTATGCAGGTAAAAAAAGCCCTACAAGAACCCGCAGGAACGGATGACCTCAGCGCAAGGGATGGATGGCTAATGTGCAAAATCACAGACCGAGGAAACAAGGTCAAGACGCCACTTCCTCCAAGCGGCAACACATCCTCAAGGGCCGAGCTAATAGCCGCATTTAATACTTCTAGGGCCGAGATCTTCAGCTTTCTAACAAACAAGAAACTTCCCCTTCGTACACATTATGGGAAATCACCCTACGGTAAAGCAGATGCTTACCAACTGATGCTAGTCATAGCTGGCCATAGCATGCGACATACGAATCAGATACTGGAAACGGTAGCCATAGTGAATTGAAGAACTGACCGGAACGTATCTCATAGTTTACTTTCCTGGTATATTCTTCTGACCGCTGCGTCAGATAACCAAGGTTCTCACTAGTGTTTTTATGAGGTGATATAATCAATCAAGTTTCAATTCACCTTTTAGCTGCTGCTGATTGCTACTCCACCAGATATGCACCTAAGCCAGGGAAAATGTGGAGCCGAGTTAATCAGCAGCACTTTTCTGTTTTACTCCCATCCAAGGAATAGCCGTTTTACTTCTCCAATCGAGTTTTAATCTATCCGAGTCGAAATTTTTCTTCCGTTTATCTGCCTTTGGCCATATTGCGCCAAACCCACCACCTGACTGTGCAAAAGAGGCCTGAGCTATACGTATGCTATAGCTCCAGTAAGCCCGTACCCCAGCGACCACCACTACCAACTTAAAATCATATGGAAGTACAAATTGAAGCCCGAAGTTTAACCAAGAACTTCGGAACCTTCCGCGCTGTAGATGCGCTCAGCTTTGATGTAAAATCCGGTGAGGTTTTTGGGTTATTAGGACCCAACGGTGCCGGAAAAACAACGACTCTACGCATGCTCTCTGGTCTTTTGACTCCTTCGGGAGGCGAAGCATTCATCGCCGGCCATTCCATGCAAAATCAACAACAACAGGCTCGCTCCGCACTGGGATTTCTAACTGGAGATATGGACCTCTACCGACGACTCAATCCGGTAGAGTTGTTGACCTACTTCGGCCAACTGTATGAAGTGCCTAAAGCAACCTTGACAGCGAGAGTCGACAAACTTGTAGAGGCCTTTGGGATCACGGAATTCAAAGATCGATTCTGCGAAAAACTCTCCACCGGACAAAAGCAACGGGTTTCTATAGCCAGAACCCTGGTACATGATCCTGAGGTTGTGATCCTGGACGAACCCACTACCGGCCTAGATATTATGGCAAGTGAATTTATCCTGCAATTCATTAAGAAGATGGCACAGGAAGAAGGGAAAACCGTGATTTTCTCCACACATCATCTAGATGAAGTAGAACGGCTCTGTGACCGTATTGCGATTATTCATCAAGGGAAACTGGAGCATTACGGAACCATTAGCGAGGTCAAGCAAAGAACGCAAAAGGAGAACCTTGCAGACGCCTTCTTCCAATTAGTTAATTAGTATCCGCTGGTCCATAGATTGACCAGTAGGCTCTACGTTCACAAATCAGAAATATGAGAACCAAAATCATAAGTGCCATTTTCAGGAAGGAGATCAAAGAGGTGCTGCGAGATAAGCGCATGCTTTACCTAATCATCCTTCTCCCTTTCTTTCTCTATCCTGTCCTCTTCACCCTGATCGGTAAAGTAGGGCAAAGTCAGCAAGAAAAACTAAGTAGTCAAACCATAGAGATTCTCCTAAGTCCCGAATTGCAAGGAACTGCAATAGAGGATGCTCTCGCCCAAAGCGAGGAGTTGAAGATGAGTTTTCGGGAGTTTGATCGCTCTACCATAGATACGATGAGTAACGGCATTGGCATTAAACTAGATGCACCATTTGATCAGACGATGCAAAACAAAGGGACTGCCTCCATTCAAATTCTAGCGGATCAGTCTAAGGATCTACTGAAATTTCGTAGTAGACAGATTCGTACGGTGTTGCAGGGGGTTAATCAAAACCTACTTAAAGCCCGAATTGACGAGGCCGGTCTAAATCCGGAATTCGCTGCTCCCTTAGCGATTTCTCAGGTCGATCTAGCCTCCGATGAGCAACAAGCCGGGAAAGCGCTTGCTTCTTTTCTCCCTATGATCATCCTGATGTTCATATTCATTGGCTGCATTTACATCGCCATTGACATTACAGCTGGAGAGAAAGAGCGGAAAACCTTGCAAACCATATTTACTGCTCCAGTAAAGGTAAGTGAGATCATTGCCGGTAAATTTGCTGCCGTTTTTACAGTCGGGATTCTGTCGGCCTTTATGAATATTCTCTCTTTGATGGTGGCCATGATGATCCAAGTCAAATTTATGGGAGGGGAGGTTGGTTCTTTTGCCATCTCCATTGATCCAATGGGCTGGTTCTGGTTGTGTCTGATCATATTCTTGATCACGGTTTTCTTAGCCGCGTTGACCTTGGCCGTTGTATTGCTGGCTAACTCCTACAAGGAAGCCCAGAGCTACGTATCCCCGCTAATGATGTTGATCATTATCCCCGCCGTCATGTCTCAGATGCCAGGAATGGAATTGAACAGTAGCACAGCTATGATCCCGATGTTGAATATCTCTTTAGCAATAGGCGCGATTCTTAAGGGAGGCTTTAGCACTGCGCTGGTCGGCATGGTTGCAGGAATGGCCTTGCTTTATGCGGTAATAGCACTTTTCTTTGCCTCAATGACCTTTGGAAATGAAAATGTAGTGACCGGAGAGAAGATCAATTTTAAAAGCTTATTTTCGTTCCGGAAAAGTTAAGTAACCTACGAGCTCATTTTACCAACTAACCCAAGTTGCGATGAACGAGCGCAAAAAAGGAAGATTTTGCGGCAACACA
>CAJXPD010000346.1 GCA_913057785.1 uncultured Lewinella sp.
ACTTAGTACTTTGTAACATAAATTTCTCTGGTTTCTGGCGGCATCTTTCTAGCAAGCCCTGCGTTGCTCGTCGGTCATGTAGCTAAGGCTATCCCGCCTGGCGGCCCGACAGGTATTCCCTCCTCGAGCCTCGGTCTTACTAAAAACCTACTCCCCATAATTCCAAATAACTTATATTACAAAGTACTGAAGTTGATTGAATATATTTCCCCGTACTATCTTGCATTGATAGATTACCGAAGGCATAGCCCATTCAAAAAAGACGAGTAACCCAAGCATGAAAGTTGATTTTAAAGATTTTGAGATAGAATTGAAAGACGATCCTTCGTATAGGATCAAATCTGCCGGCAATCCCATTTATGGATATGAGTTTTCCCAGGGAACAATCATAAAGAACCTGGTTTTCACGATCAATAAGAGAGCCGTCATAGTAAGAGACATTGGGAGTAAGCAGGAAGTATCCAGTGCCATCCTGTGCGAAAACGGAGGGAAAGCAGCACTAACACAAGACTGTTTTAAACTAGCAGAAGATAAACTCTGGATTTGCGTCGGGGATAAAATGTATTGCCTAGCTATTCCAAGCTTGGATGTCAATTGGTTTCGCAATGTCGATTTTGGCACCATTCACTCCATTAACTTTTTTGGTGGCGACTTGATCATTCATGGCAATATGGGTCTAGTTAGAATAAGTAAAGACGGTGAGGTCATATGGAGGTTTAGTGAAGGAAATGGCGTCTTTATTCCAGGTGAGGGAAAGCTAAAGGTCTTTGAAAAACACATTGAATTGATTGATGGGAATGATCAGAAATACATGGTAAATGAAGATGGTAAAGCCATTTCTTGAAGAAAAGGTGGTAGATGAGTATAGTAGTATGGAATTTCAGGGGAAAATCCTCAATGATAGAGGATAGCTCAGAGACAAGGGAAAAGCCACAAGCCCAAACTCGTACAAATAGGGCCGTAGGTCACCTACCTCATCCGTTTGATCTTATAAGCATTAAAACCATACAGATCGTAAAATTTCACAACTACACGAAAGGTACTTGATTATGCAAAGAGGGCAGCAGGTCGCATACCTTGATCGTTTATCTCTCATCTATCATTCCGAATCAGAAGGAAGGAATTGAAAAGTAAAATCAACATTGAAAGCGCTGTCCCAAACGAAGGGTTAAGCTACTTTGTGAAGGAATTATTCTATCTACAGATTGATAGTGATAGGGAGCAAACGATGGTAGCCATTGATGATGGGTGCTATGACTTTATGTTTTATAAGGAAAGGCATGCTACGCTTGAGTATGAGCATACCAAATCTGCGAAAATTAGTAACAACTTTCTTACCGTTCATCAACTAAATCCCCCCTTAAAGTACAAATTTGGGAAATCTGTCTCTTACTTTGGAATAAAAGCTCAGCCCTGGATGAACGGCTATTTCTTTCCCATCCATCATGATAAAGGAGTGCTAAATCTGGCAAGCATCTACCAAAATCAAATGGTCGATGTAGAGGCGATTATTAGGAGTGAATCTTTCGCAGAAATGGTGCCACTGGCAGAAGCCTTTGTAGCCGAGATTAAGCCAGATTACAACGATAGTAGAGATCTTGTAAAGCAAGTGTGTGAAGAAATATACCGATGCGAGGGAATGATAACCGTCAATGAACTATCTGATAAGTTTGAACTCAACAGACAATTGCTAAACAAGACCTTTAAAACGCACGTAAATTATACCCTTAAGAAATTCATTATCACCGTTAGGATGATAAGCTTGGCAAAATTTAGAATCAACCACCCAGATTACTCATTGACAGAGGTTGCCCATGAATATGGCTATTTTGACCAAGCACACTTCAATTATGATTTCAAAAGAATTAGTGGTATTACACCCAGAATGTTCTTCAAGGAATTACCGCCATTCTTCCACAGACACAAAAAAATCTAAGGCGATACCGTTTTTACAATTTTTCTTGTAGGAAGGGGGATAGATTTGTTAAAAAATATATCCTTTATGAGAAGAGTAAATCTATTGTTTGCTCTAGTTCCTGTATTGGTACTAGGCTGTGTTAGTAATAAACGATTTTCTAATACGACACTGGTTGAATCAACAGATTTGAAACATCAAAAGTATACCGGTCAATGTTGGAGTTTTGCTTCTACCTCCTTATTGGAAGCCGAAGCGATAAGATTAGGGTACGATGTTCCAGAGCTGTCCTCCTTCTTTTTTGTGTACCATAATTACTTGGACAATGCAAAAGACTATCTAAAGAATAAAGGTACTTCTCATCTGAATAATGGCGATCTCACCTTTTCTGTTCTCGATGTTTTCGGCAGATATGGCGCCGTTCCAGAGTCGGTTTATAATGGTAAGCTAACTGATATTATCTCCAAAAGGCAAATGAATAATCGATGGAAAGAAGAAGATGAAATGAATGCCTTAATCAAGGTAAAATTAGATTCTTTAATCCGATCAGAATCAGATTTTGATGAGTCTTTGGCAGTAGTAAAGGATATATTGAATGAATACATTGGTAGCATTCCTGAGGACTTCACTTATGGAGAGAAATCAGTTACTTCGAAGACCTTTGCAAATAACTTCTTGCCTTTGAATGCTAAAGAGTACGTAGAGCTAACATCCTATAGCCATCATCCATTTTATGAAAAGATAATTCTTGAAATTCCGGCAAACTGGAGAAATAAAAGCTATCTAAATCTTCCCATCGAAGGTTTCATAAACACGATAGATCATGCCATAGAAAATGGCTTCACCTTGGCTTGGGATGGGGATATTGGTGGAGGTGATAAGGATGGTTTTAAAGACAGTGGTTACGTAAGAGTAAAAGGTGAATATGAAGATCAAAAACTCATATCTCAAGAACAACGTCAAAGTGCTTACGAAAGAGGAACCACTCGTGATGAGCACAATATGCATTTGGTTGGATATACCTATGACCGCAAAGGCGAAAAATTCTATATCCTCAAAAATACTTGGGGTAAGAACAGAGGTATAGATGGGTCTTATTATTTATCAGAAAATTACCTCCGATTAAGAACCATTTCTGTCACCGTTCACAAAGATGGATTTCCTGAAGAGGTCCAGAGGAAAACTGAAAGTGGAAGCGGGAGATAACAAAGTGTAAGGGCCTCCTAGCCTTTCTTGTCTCTTACCTAGTCAATTCTTTTTATGTTCCCTTTTGACTTCTACTTAGAAAAATAGGCTAAGACCATCCCTATCAGAGAGGCCAAAAAATATCCCCAAAACCAAAGTAGAATCCAGACATGAATCCTCTTGTAATCACTAATGTGCTGTGATAGAATCGATTTAAAACCTTCTGAGTCTTCTTGTTTTTCCATTTTCCTAAACTCAAAATACATTTTCAATTCTCGAAAAATAAAAAATATAGAAGCCAGTCCCAGTACTATGGTAATAAAGCCACTGTATTTCATACTTCAGTTCTTTTGAAAAGGAAGTGCTAAAAAGCACTTCCGATATTTACTTTTAAATGTTTCAGCCTTTTTATTTATCTAGTCATACAACTTCCAAACGAATATAGCATAACGGCAGTCGTCTCCTCTTACGGATTCTCCTTCATCGAAAGTACCAATACTTCCGTTTCTCTAACTCCTTTCTCATAGGTCAAGCCCAAATTTTTCATGGCCTCCTTGAAGGATTGACTATTTTCTGGGTCGAAAGAAAAATCGATATCATATAATCCATCATCCCCTGTTTCATTAACCACGGCCATGCCCACAATGCCAAAGCCCTCAAGATAATCACAAAAATCAGCCATACTAGCTCCTTCATTTTTGAATCCATCCCCGCGGGCTTGTGTAAGTCCCTTGTCCTGGACAGGCTTTGCCTTAATACCTCCCTCGGCCTTCTTGATCACGAGTACCTCTAATTCATGAGTCGATGGTTTTGCCAATACATCTGTATGCTGCCTTAGCTGTTCTTTCATAGATGGATACAATTGCTCAGGGTTCTCTACTATAATATTTAGGCAAAACCTGTTGTTCTTATCCTCCCAATCAATCGTGGCCTCATCAAATTCATAGATCAATCGATAACTAGATACTTGATAAGCTTTTCTGTATAGTCCTGCTACATTTAGGTTAAAAATCGTCATCCTGCGTTGCTTGAAGGGTCCATTTGGGAAGGTCCTACTAAAGGCTGGGAGTCCACTCATATAGGGTTGCAACTGAAAAAGCTGTTGAACATCCTCATCGAAATCAAAATACTCATGGGCCGGATCAAAATCAAAATGATCCTTCTTGAGCGGCAAATTGATCTGCTGGCCAGCCAATACTTGTTCAATGACTTGATCTGTAATGTGCTCAGGTGAAGTGACCGCTACAAGCCTTCCATCAGGAGCAATTAACACACTATGCGGGATGACCTGATACGGAAAAAGAGCTCTTAAACTTCCCGTATCTCTAGCAAAGAGAAATTGATAGGGCCGCTTATCTTGAAATCGACTGATTCGCTCATATTTTTCTTCACTTGCTGAAATCACCTGAAGCCTTCCTTCATATTTTTGTTGTAAGGCTTCCAAATGAGGCATGCCCGCTACACAAGGTGAGCACCAACTCGCCCAAAAATCAATCAGCACAGCTTTTCCAGCAGCCCCCTCAAAGCTGAATACCGATTGGTCCTCATCCACCAACTCCACTTGAAAAGCTGGCACCTTTTCCCCAACCTGAATTTCTTGTCCAAATACACTTACGGCACTCAAGAGCAACAGTACAAATAGATTATTTCTCATCATCATTCTTTTTTTGAGGTTAAAAATAGATTTAGCAAGGATTAGCTATAGTTAAGTCCAATCTAAAGAAGTGTAAATCTTTGTTAACGGAGGGAAGCTGAGCTTATAGATTACGTACATTTAGTCATGAGAAATAGAATCAGGCGCTTAGTGCTACTACTGCTCTTCTCTTTGATGAGTATAATAGGATTGCAGATCTACTATGCCATTGAAGTGTATCAGCAAAAGTCTATGGTGTTTAATGCTGAGGTAAATCAAGCATTTGAAAAGGCCGTGGATAAGACCAATGAGCAAAGACTAAGAAAAATCAACGGCTTCTTTGAACAGGAGATTAGCGATACCACCCAAGTCAAACTAACCTATGAAGTATCAGAGGATGGCCCCAGATTGGTGGTCATCGATCCCAAGACGGGATATAAACATCTTTCGATGAATGCCAAAGAACTACCAGATACACTAGTAGATAATGAAGCACTCATTCAGATAGCGGTCAACGAAAATTGGAAGCTTTTGAGAAACGAAAATATTCTATACTGGACGCAAAGAATTGGAGATCAATTGAAAGCGCAGTCCGATTCGCTCTCCATTTCAACAGATTCGCTGGAGCAAAATATGAAAGCTGAATTGCTAAACTATGGAATTGACGAAGCATTTAGTTTTGTAAAGAGTGACTCAACTTACCGCTATGACCCAACAGATCAAAGCTTCAAAATCCAAATGCTACCGGTCAAATTGGATGGCGAGACTTTACTCACCGCCCAAATCGACAACCCACAAATTGCCATTCTAAAACGCTTAACGGTGGTCTTTGCTTTTACCCTTATAGCTTTGACACTACTCTTCTACAGCTCTTTTTACCTCTACAGGATTTTAAAAAAACAAAGACAGCTATCTGAGCTAAAAGATGATTTCATAGACAATGTCACTCACGAATTAATCACACCTACGGCAACGCTACAGCTGGCTCTAGAAACTTTAGAAAAGAGTGATCCTAATTCCGCCTCCAAATACATCAGTATTGCCAAACACCATGCAGATAGAATAGCCACAATAGTGGATCACGTACTGAAATCGTCTCTCAGTCAAAGAGAAGATGAGGCTGTCCCTTTCGACAAGTATAATGTCAATTCTTTGCTTATAGACATCATACAATATTATGAAGCCACATACGGAGAGCATCTAAAAATTGTAGCCAACTTAGATAATACGCTAGAGATGTATACGAATAAAGAACACCTCTCTACCGCACTTCATAATGTGATTAGCAATGCCATTAAATATGGTCACCCTACAAAGCCAGAGATTCATATCAGTTTGGAAGAAAAGCATGCTAACATTCTCATTAATATAAAAGACAATGGTGGAGGCATCCCTAAAGAACATCAGAAATTGATCTTCGAAAAATTTCATAGAGTACCATCTGATACACATATGGTGAAAGGACTGGGGATTGGTCTTTACCATGCCAAAAGGCTCCTGCAAAAGCTTAATGGAGATATCAGCCTGGAGCGTTCCACTTCAAGTGGAAGTCACTTTCGCATTCATCTAAATAAAAGGAGTGCTTATGAGGCCTAGAACACGAATTCTATTGGTGGAGGATGAAGCATCTTTAGGCATGCTTATCCAAGAAAACCTGGAACGAGAAGGCTACGAAGTGATTCATGTTCAAGATGGGGAACTGGCTCTAAAGCGGTTTTTTGAGCAGGAAATCGACTTGGTTATTCTAGACGTTATGATGCCCAAAAAGAATGGTTTCGATGTGGCAAAAACCATCAGAAATACGGATAGGCATACCCCGATTTTGTTTCTTACCGCTAAAATAAAATCTGCGGATGTGGTCAAGGGATTTGAGTCTGGCGGGAATGATTATTTACGTAAGCCATTTGCATTCGAAGAACTATTGGTGAGAACTAAGGCACTGTTGAGTAAAGAAAGACTAATAGATACGATCTCCACAAAGGAAGCTACCACATTTGAATTAGGAGATTACACCTTCGACAGTCAACGCCTACTCTTATATGATGGCATAGGAAAGAAAAAGAAGCTTACCATGCGTGAAGCTGAACTCCTGAAACTGCTCTGCGAAAATCAGAATCAGGTAGTATCCAAGACCAATATTTTGTTAAAAATATGGGGAGATGATTCCTTCTTTAACTCCCGTAGCATGGATGTATTTATATCCAGATTAAGAAAATATCTGGAAAAAGAAGAAAGCGTCAATCTAGTCAATCTAAGAGGAGTAGGTTATAAATTAGTTGTACTTTAAGGAAATGGGGATGAGAGGTGAATTCCAAAAAATAGAGGACAATCATATCGTCAAGATATTTGGAATACAAGGAAGCTGGGCGGGTGGTTCCGGTTGTTGCGAAATGACCATTCATTTTGATTTCATTCCAGATTTGGCGGGAGATCTAAACTTATTTAAAGAACTGCAGAATTATTTCTAAAAGATGGATACGGCGAAACTCAGTGAATCTTTGAAGAGACTATTTGTCCGAGACCTAGAAAAATTACAAAAAGAGATCGAATCCTACCGAGATGAATCAAGCATGTGGGTCATTGATCGAGAAATTAAGAATTCGGGAGGAAACTTATGTTTACATCTAATCGGAAATTTGAAAACCTATATCGGAACCGGCTTGGGAAATAAACCTTATCAAAGAGATAGAGTATTCGAATTTTCCGGAAAAGGGGTGAAGAAGGAAAAGTTATTGTCACAGATTGAAGAAACAAAGGAAGTGGTCATTGAAGGATTGGATGCCCTAGAAAAGTATCAGATAGGAGATAGTTACCCAATGGTCATCTGGAATCAAGAAACAGAGCTGATCTATACCATAGTGCACCTACACTCTCATTTGAATTATCATCTAGGACAAATAAATTATCATCGAAGACTATTTGATAAGAGGTGATAACATGTTAGAGAGGAGGTGAATTTCAAGAATAGTTGTCGATATTGGCGTTCAGCAGAGAGCGGCACTTCGCCTCAATCCCCCTTTACAGGCACTTGACATAAAGATGACGTCAACTTGACGTAACCCGTAAATAGGTTTCCGGTATACATTTGCTGAAACAATAAATTACATCGACATGGACGCAAAAGATCTAGCAAAAAAGCTGAGGGAGTTAAGAAGAACGAGAGGAATGTCACAAGAGTATTTAGCAGATGAATCACGCGTAAGTTTGAGGACAATCCAAAGAATTGAAAACAACGAATCTGAACCAACCGGGGAAACCATCAAAAGAATAGCCTATGCCTTAGATGTAGAGTTGACGGAATTGGTTGGTTCGAATTTAATTACAGAAACAGCCGATCTAAAGGCCACTATCGTTTTTCTTAAAAAGCAACTATCAAAAACCAACAAGAGGTCGGAAATTAAGACTTTTGAAAAATTTATTGAGCTCTTAGAGAACCTAAAAGAAAAGGATCTAAGCCCTGAGCAAACAGAAGCCATTGAAAGTTATATTCAATATTTAGAGCTGGAAAAAATACCATCATTTAGCAATGAAATATTCAAACAGAAACTAACTAAGTTTAAGAAGTACTTGAAGAACAAATTACGGTTTGTACCCAATAATTATTACACAACTTGGGCATGCACTTTTGGACTTTCATTCGCAATTGGGTTCATTGTGCAAAGTAACATAGATTATCACAGTAAAGTTGCTGTGGTATCTGCTGCTTTAGTTTTAATTGGGATTGGTATTCTAATGGATGCCAGGATGAAAAGAGAAGAACGTGCATTTAGTTTCTGAACTTAGGATTTACAGCAGAGAACCACTTCGAGTCCCGAGGACCCGTCTTTATCCGAATCAACTTAGCAGCTAGTCAACTCATCCCATAGATCCAGACTCAGATTACAGCTATAACATCAAACCACAATGCAATGAACAGAAACTTATCGACTGTAGTGGCGACCCTTTATCTTGGACTTATTGGGATTGCTAATGCAAATGCCCAGCCGCAGGCTGAGATCAATTCGGCAATACTTGAGTTCCGCAAGCAGATTCAGCAGGAAGTACAAGCGGACAAAAACGAGGGGAGTATTACCATCGTAATACTTAAAGGGAAGCAAACGCTGTGGTCTGGCGCTTTTGGATTTTCGGATTTCACCAATGCGGTGAGGGCGGATTCCTCCAAAATCTACCGGACGGGTTCCATTTCCAAAACGTTCACGGCCTTTCTGATGATGCAGCTAGTTGATGAAGGAACCATTCAACTCAATGACCCCATCGAGCAATACCTCCCAGAAATTGCAGCATTGGAAGGCTATTCGGATTCCACAAAAATCACATTTCATCACCTAGCCAGCCACACTTCCGGTCTTATCAGGGAGCCCAAAATGGAAAATGCAGCAGCAGGACCGATAGCGCAATGGGAAGAAAAAGTCTTGGCCTCTATCCCCAAAACGTCTTTCAAATCAGGCATGGATCAAGCCTATAGCTACTCCAATATTGGCTTTGGAGTTTTGGGATTGGCGCTCTCCAAGGCGGCAGCTAAGCCATTCATGCAATTGGTGGAAGAAAGGATATTCAAGCCGCTACATATGAACAATAGTTTTTTCATAGTACCGAATTCAAGAATGTCTGATTTGGCTATTGGCATGCAAAGTAATGGGATGGGCCAGGTATACGAAGCCGCGGCTCGAGAACACAAAGGAAGAGGCTACAAGGTGCCCAATGGTGGCATTTATTCCACTCCCAATGATCTGATGAAGTTTATGAATGCCATAATGGGTTATGATGCGTTGTTGAAACCCGAAAGCCTGTCTGCTATGCAGCAGAGCCAGACCCCCGAAGGCAATTATGGTTATGGCCTTTCGCTGTTCGAGGATAATGAAATTTCAACTGCGGGACACGGCGGGTCTGTGGCTGGTTATAATTGCTATATGCTTTTTGACAAAGAAAGTCAGTATGGGGTGATTCTAATGCGCAACTATAATCGTGGCAAGACTAACTTAGGAAGAGTATCCAGAGAATTAATCAAAAAGCTTAAAAGTCAATAATTAATTCACTGGCTAAACTGAAAAACCCACGCATGATACAACTAATGATTTTGACTCTCTCCACCGCATTATTGACTCCTACCTTCCTACAGGAAGACAAGCATGAAGAATGCAGTATTAAGCCGTTTGAAGTTTACCTGGATGATGAAGATGAATTTTCCAATGTAAGAGCAACTCCCGGTGGGCAAATCGTTTTAAAACTCAATAACCAATATGCTTCTGGTTACATCTTGCATGTGATTGACTTCCAAGAGGGCTGGTTGAAAATCGATGAAGTTAATGGTATAGACGGTTACAACATATCTAGATTCGAAGGATGGGTACATACTTCAATCATCGGCCTTGGAACCACCTACGACATAGATATTTTAGACGAGCCCAATGGTACAAGCAAGGTCGGCAAAATGCTAGGAGAACAAGATACCTTCACGATAAAGGATGTGCATTGTGAGTGGATAAAAATCGAATGCAATGGCATTATAGGGTGGGTTGAATCCGAAAAGACATGCGGAAACCCAGTCACCACTTGCCCATAAAGAATGCATGAAGCATGAAAGCCAAATATGACACCATTGGAAAGGACTACAATGTAACTCGAAAGGCAGATCCACTTTTAACCAAGAATTTGATTAAACACTTGTCGCCAAGTAGAAAAGGTGTTTACCTCGATATTGGATGTGGTACTGGAAGTTACACCGTTGAATTTCAAAAAAGAGGGTATCAATTTATCGGTATTGACCCTTCTGAAAGAATGCTTACTGCTGCCAGGAAAAGGAGTCATGAGGTAGAATGGCGATTAGGTACAGCAGAGCAAACCGGACTGCCCGCCAATCATGTGGACGGCATCATAGGATCTTTAACCATTCACCATTGGACTAACCTGGAAAAAGCTTTTCTAGAGCTTTACTCCATTTTAAAACCGAATGGAAACCTAGTGATTTTCACGTCTACCCCTGCACAAATGAAAGGCTACTGGCTGAATCACTATTTTCCAAAAATGTTGCGGGATTCTATTGTTCAAATGCCTGCCTTAGCAAAGGTCCAGCAAGCCATGGAGCGGGCCGGTTTCGAACTTGGAAAAACAGAGAAGTACTTTATCCAACCCGATCTAGCAGACAAATTCCTGTATTGTGGCAAACACAGTCCTGAAATGTATTTCGATAAAAACATTAGAAATGGCATCTCATCCTTCTCCTCCCTATCCAACAAGGTAGAAGTAGAGCAGGGGCTTTCAGCATTACAATCGGATATTGAATCGGGAAAGATTGATCAGATCATCCGTGACTATGAGAATCAATTAGGGGACTATTTATATATCATTGCAAGAAAAGCCAACTGACTTTCCAAAAGTTTAAGATCAGTCTTACGGACAGACCACCACTTGATCAGCATACAAAAGCTCGCGAACAGACCCGTGTTAATTCACCATAGACGTCAGGCTAAGGCTTGGTATCATTATTACCTTGAGCAGATTGACCAATAAATTGGGGATAACCCGATGCGGGAGGCCCGGCAAAACACTGTTCGATGCGTTGTGCTTGAGTTGATTACTCA
>CAJXPD010000347.1 GCA_913057785.1 uncultured Lewinella sp.
CTATGGACTATTGCTCGATTGGAATATCCAAAAGCAGGGTTTTGTAGCTGTCTTTGATGATGAGTTGAACTATGAGTGGGGAAAACGATTCACCCCTTTTGATACGGGCGGAGAAGCTATTTTCACCGATGACGGAGGCTTCCTTTGCCGGTCGGATAAGTATACCTATATGCTCACGCCCAATGGAGAGCTTCAATGGGCTAGCGAAGGAACGCCAGACAGTCCGGTTCCAACTACTGGTCCCATCAAAGTAACCGGTGGATATCTATTTCAAGTCATTAGAGATAACCGGTCATTCTTCTACAAACTAAGTCCAGACGGTTCCCTGAGTTGGAAAAGCTCAGCCTTTACTTCTACGAAGTACCCTGCCAGTATTCGACAAGAAAGCAATGGGAACATCTTAGCTGTTTATGGTTACCCTACCAACAACACGAATGAACTCTGTTATCTATGGCTCTCTGCCGATGGCCAAATACTCGAACAAAATAAGCTAGTGACCGGGCAAGCTTTCAACACAGGGGATATCCATCATACACTCAGCGGAGATGATTACCTTACTATTGTGGCCAACGGGGCATCGATTCCTTCTAGCGCCCCTTCCCTACGGAATTTCCTTTTACAAGTTGAGCTGGGAAAGGAAGAGGCCGACTGTTTTTATTGGGAAGCTTTCCAGGAAACATTCACCCCTGACTACACTCCCCAGTCTACTGCTATAGATACGGCCATATCCGACTTAAACATGAGTCTTTATGATGGTAGTGTGCAGATTGAACGAGCCACCAGTCTTGACCTTACATTTGATAATGCTTGTGAAACTACTCCTGATCAAAGTCAATTGGAAATCGACACCGTCCTGCAATGTGGTGAAAAATGGCTGATCGATCTCCCCTCTTCTGAGTTTATTTGGCTAGACAACGGGAATAGTGATCCGAGACTAGTCGAAGAGGCGGGAACCTACCAAGCCTCTAACCTCAGCTGTACCAATCCCATTGCTTACACTTATACAGTCAGCAGAGAGGCTTGCTCCTGCTCCGTATATCTTCCCAACGCCTTCAGTCCAAATAATGATGGACAAAATGACCAATTGAGTCTATTTAGCGGTTGCACCATTGCTCAAGCGACTACGGCCGTTTATAGTCGCTGGGGAGATAAATTGATGGAAAGTAAAGGAACGGAACAGGTCTGGGACGGATTCAGTGGTGGAAAGGCCGTTCCTCCGGGTTTGTACCTGGTCGTGATCAACTATCAACTGATGGATGAAGTAGGCGAGCTACAAGATGGGGAAATTGTGCAAGAAGTCATGTTGATCAAATAATCTGTCCTATACCCGTTTTAGTACTTTAACCCCCAGCTCCTGCCATTCCTCTACTATTGCTCAAACCCATCTTTCTAAAGCTTAGTTTCGAGTAAAAACAAGATGAAGTCTTTCTCCTTCTTTTTGCTCTTTGGTTTTCTTTTCTTCAGTTGTCAAGCTCAGTTTGATCCCAAACCCAGATTAGTCGGCGCCCCTTGTGAGGGCTGCGAGGCGGTACTGGAATTCGGAGACCAGGAGCTACACTCAACAGATACCATATCCCTTTTTCACACCGCTACAAAGAAGCTAAAGATCACCGGAACGATCTATCAAGCCGACGGCCGAACTCCGGCCGCAAATGTCATTCTCTATGCGTATCACACCAATGAGGAAGGAATCTATCCGAGTACTGATCATGGAAACAACTGGGGTAGGCGACACGGCAAGTTAAGAGTTTGGGTAAAGACCGATCGGAGAGGAAATTATACCTTCTATACTGGACAACCTGCCAGCTATCCCGGACGTACTGTCCCAGCACATATTCACTCCATCATCTTAGAACCCAATGGTCGCTATTACTACCTACAGGATTACTATTTTGCAGAAGACCCCTATCTCACCAAGGCAGAGACCGATAGAGCCGCGCCTCGTGGAGGGAATAATGGAGTACTGGATTTAATCTTAGAAGGAAACTTGTGGGTAGGAAAGCGCGATTTTATCTTGGGAAAAAACATTCCGAACTATCAGTAATCGATAAGGGAGGAGGAATAATAAGTAATACTTCCTCCTCCCTTGCTTAGGCTAGTTATTTGAGTTGATTTTCGAGATAAAGGAGATGCTTTGGCTCCGTTCGCCAGGCTTGCAAAGTAGCATAGTCAATAGAAACAACCCCTTGTACAAAGGATCCAACTACAATATCTTGATCTCCATCTTGGTCAAAGTCCCCAGCATCAGCCACTATCCAACGACCAGCTTTCGCTTCCGGGAAATGTTGAGGTGTAAACTGTAGATTTCCTTGATTTTCTAGATACAGCAAACTGGTATGCTCAGGTTTTGAATAATCGCCATAAAAAGCACTAGCAAAAACATCCATATCTCCATCCTCGTCAAAATCCCGAACCCGAACCTTTGTTGCCCCAAACATCGCCTGGAAAAAGGATTCTTTGTATTCTTCCCCTTCTTTCAAGAAGACTCTAATGCCATGGTAAGGTTTCAACAAGTTCGTATTGTCCCCATTGTCTCCCGACGCTATTACAATATCTTTTTGCCCGTCTCCATTCATATCAACATACTCCATATCAGAGGTACCATATATAGGTGGAAGTTCCAAAAGAGATCGCTCAGCAAAAAAACCTTTTTTATTAATAAAAACACTCACGCCCTCGTTTCCATGAGATCGCAGTACTACCAAGTCATTATCACCATCCTCGTCAACATCTTCTACGATGACCTTACTCATCCCCGCCTCTTGCTTAATGATCTTTTCCTGCCACGTCCCATTCTCCATTTTATACCAAGATAGTCGACCCAACTTATTGCCAAAATGCGCAATTACTAAATCCTCTTGATCATCAGAGTCGATCTGCACTGCGGCGATAGATACCGGGCGCGCCAAGTTCTGCTTTAGCAGTTCTAGCTGTGCAAAGCGTGCATCATCTGTGCTCACCACCCCTCCCGTCTCTATGTCATTTGGGTTCAACAAACCAATATTCAGCAGATATAAGTTTTGATCATTTGCTCCCAATTCTACATCAACTACAGGACTAGGAAGTTTGGCGTATTGTTTTCTTTGAAAGCCTGTATCCAGCTTTGCCAAATTACCGCTTGCATCCCCATAGTATACTCCACCCCGTTCTTGGTCAATCTCTAAGAGCGTAAGCACCGGTTGATTCGTCATGCTTAGTTCAATCAATCGGGTTTGGAATAGCTCCGGTTTGGGATAAATAGCCTTTGGAGTCAATTCAAAACTATCTGCTGCCTGTGAGCGGTAAAAACTGAGCAATCTTTGCCAGGTAGAATCGGATAAGACCGGACTCGTTGGATAAATTCCGGAAGACTCTAGTCGAAACGACTCTTCTATGGATTTACTAGCATAGGGATTGTAGGTCTGGGACTCCATTCCCAGCCGATGAGCCATGTGCGGGATCACATTTTCCCAGCCAATTTTGGGTAAAAGATCAGGGCTAGGATAACTATGACAATTACTACAGGCAAAACGCGCCAAAGCCTCTCCCTCCAGTTGATCAGGATCTACCTCCGGAGTAGAATCGGAGGAACAGGTATACAGGAAACATAGGAAGCCTAATAATAACAGGCTAGATATGCTATTCTTTCGCAAAAACATGGATTACTTGTTCTGAGTTCCGTTCAATAAATGATTCTATTCAATAGTTCGACTAACCGTACCATCAGCGGCCAGCAATTCGATCTTGCTAACATTTGGGGATTTCATTACATACCTGCCTCGCTGCGAAAGGAAACTAGAGCCCCAATACAATTCCTCCACTTGTTGCTTCCCATCTGCAAGGAAATGTCGCGCTTTCACTTCAGTTTGTTGCAGTGGAATTACTTGGCCCTTATTCTCGTTCTTCAGCTCAAAGGCGCGTAAACTACCTCGGTGTTGGGTCGCCAAAATCAACTCCTGCCCCGTCTCTAGGCCGATCGTAGCCATACCAATTCCATCTCCCCGTACCATGAAATTACTCTCCGCCAAAGAAAGCGGTTGGAATTCAAAGCCACCTTGATTGACCAAGGCCAAGCCATTGAAGGCATCCGCTCGCCCTTGCTGAACTTCTATACCGTGATCATTACCGATCATCAATAGGTCTATTTGGCCATCTTGATTGAGGTCGTAAGGTAAAATGGCATATACTGGCGCCAACTGTGCTTCGATAGGCAAAGCCTTCAATTCAAACTTTCCATTTCCTAGATTTTCGATGACAGCGGTCTTCATCCAATTGGCAGTGAGGATCGTTGCCCCTTCCATCTCCTCCGGTGTGAACATCTCGGAGACAGTGGCTTCTCCATACTCTCCGTAAGTATTGAATTTCTTTCGAATCCCAACAAATTGCTTCACCAAATCTTGTCGGGGGTGATAGAGGTATTCATCCTTGTTACCCAGAGAATCTTGCCAGTAACAAGAGATCAATGGATCAACCATCCCATTTTGATCCAAATCTTGACCATAGATCTTCAAAGGCTGGTCCGAGGTACAACGGAAATAGAGGTTTTCACCAAAATTACCGGCGATATAGTCCATATCTCCATCTTGATCGAGGTCAGCGGCAGCCAAACTATTCCACCAACCGGCATATTCAGCCAAACCGCTAGCGGCCGTAATATCTTTTAGCCCTTTACCTTCTTCGTTTTGGAAAACCATCAAAGACATCCATTCTCCTGCTAGCATTAGATCTGGCCATTGGTCGCCATCTACATCGGTCCATAGTGCATCCGTAATCAAGCCCGGTTTTAGCAATTTTTCATTGATCGAAGCAGTAATATCCGTGAACTTAGCCTTTCCGCCCTCACTATCATTTCTCAATAAATAACATCTATCTGGCAAAGGGTAAGCCCTGGGTAGAACTCGGCTACCCACAAATAGATCCAAATCCCCGTCGCGATCAAAATCAGCGGCTTTTACGCAAGATCCATTAGCTGTCATTTCAGGCAAGGCATCCGAAGCTAGCGTGAATTGCCCCGTTCCATCATTGATATATAATACATCCTGATACAATGCACTTCCCGCCTCAGACTGAGCATTCCCCCTCACCAAATAAAGATCCAGATCCTTATCCCCATCAGCATCAAATAATAAGCTGGCTATATCCTCTTCTCTTTTCTCCCCATCGGTCTTAAAACTGATCGTTTCGGATTGAAACTGGCCATCAGCTTGCTGCCACATCCACGTTTGATCAAACCCACGGCTTCCTCCCAGGAAAACATCGTCTCTTCCATCCCCATTGGCATCACCAATCGCGATGGAAGGCCCATACTGAGAAAACTTATGAGGTAAAGTTCTTTGGAAGTTGAAATCGATAAAGTCTATATCCTTATGCTCGTACGCCAACTGGTAATTGGCTGCTACCTCAGCAAATAGCTTATCAGTACTCGCTGCCAGGTCCTTGCTTGCTCCAGCTGTCTCATAAGCAATTTCAAGGATCTGATTGGATTTCACCCCTTCTTGCAACGTTTGGCGACCATCTGGCCAAGTCACGAGCAAAGTATCTATTTCCGACACCTCTCCTAAGCCAAAGTGAGCAATGTTTTCGGATTGTGATAGATAACCTCTATTCGATAAGTTGAACCGGAGTTGTTGTATCCCCCCGTGCCGAATTTCGATCTTCGCTCCGTAGGCTCCGGGGTTAGACTCCGGCCCTTGCAAATTTACGCGCAGGTACTGTTGGCTAGGTGATACCATGCTTGCTTGATTCGTAGTATTCTCAAAAAGAAATGCCTCATCATCAATATTATTGGTCACTAACTCCAAATCCCCGTCATTATCTAAGTCGGCATAGGCAGCACCATTACTAAAAGATGGGAATGCCAAGCCCCATTCCTTCCCGACCGAGGCAAAAGTGAGGTCACCCTGATTGCGGAATAGGAAATTCGGAGACTTCACTTCTGGAATACGCTCATAAAGCTCCTTGGTAGTTACCAGATTACTAGCAAAGGCACGAAAGTCTGCAAAATCTCGATCAGTCACATCTCGAGGAAATCCATTCGCTACATAAAGATCTTGCCAACCATCATTGTCATAATCTGCAAATAAAGCTGCCCAACTCCAATCGGTCTCTTGCACCTGAGCATACATTCCTACTTCCGAAAAAACGGGTAGGTCTGTATCAGGATCTGTTCCTCTATTGAGTTGGAGTGTATTGCGTGTATACTGATAATTATAGCCAAATCGCTCCGTTAGAATCTGCATTTGATAACTACTCTCCCCTTGGAAGAGCTTCTTACGTTTATTGTAATAAGGCTGCATTTCTGTGGTAAAGAAATCCGCAGCCCCATCATTATTGAAATCCGCCACATCACTACCCATCGCAGACAAGGAAAAATGCTTAAAGATTTTGCCGGCTTGGTTGGTGAAAGTACCATCCTGGTTATTGATAAAAATGAGGTCATCGCTTTGATAGTCATTAGCGACGTAGATATCGGGCCAGCCATCCTCATTAAAGTCATGAATCAAAGTGCTATGACTGTAGCCATCCTGCAACAGACCTGCCTCTAAGGAAACATCCGTAAAAACAGGATGTCCCAGGCTTTCATCCCAGTCATTCCGGAATAGATTGTCTCTATTCAGCCCCGTTCCGTCCAGCTTGATGTCCACAAATTGATTGGGATATCGACCTTCAATTAAATTCACTCCTACAAACAGATCCAAGTCTCCATCTCGATCGTAATCAAAAAACTGAGCATGGGAAGAATGGCTGGGATCCGCCACGCCATAAGCCGCACCCATTTCTTGAAAAGATGGATTCCCCTCACCATCATTTCCTTGGTTGATATAAAGAAGATTTCTACGATTATTGGCCTCCTCCGATAAGGTGTTACACACATAAATATCCTGCAATCCATCAAGGTTGATATCAAGAATAGTCACACCAGAGGACCAAATTTCCGGATTGGGCTTTTGCACCCCGGAAGAAGTCGATATATCTTGAAATTTTAGGCCACCCTTATTTATGTATAAGCGATTGTCAACCTGATTCCCGGCAAAGAAAAGGTCTTGTAATCCATCTCCATTTAGGTCACCAACCGCTACCCCACCCCCATTATAGATGAATTCCGTTTCTAGAATATTGAAGGAGTCTGTTTCTGTAATCTCATTGACAAAGTCAAGCCCAGTAATCGAGCTATCTAGTTTCTTGTATACAGTACTAGAGGTTGGTTTTTCACAAGCAAATACTAAGGCTATCATGAACAAGCCCCAAAGCGGGTAAACATAGGTATGCGGATGATTCAACTTCATGTTTTGTTGTTTATTTTTCTGGGCCCCAAAGGTAGCGTTTTTAGGCACAGATCAATGGCTTTTTATCGCTCTAAAGTCTCTTCTCTAAGTTCACTACGGAAGAGAGGGCTACCCGTGTAAACAGGCAGCCCTCTCTTTATTCTATATGCGAATAGTTGCGTACAACTATGCTATATCACGATTTAGTATCCAGGGTTTTGCGTCAAAACATCTGCACCTTGAATATCGATCTGAGTTTGAGGAATTGGGTAGTACTCATTTTTACCAGCAGTAAAGCTAGCACCACCAAACTTAGTAACCAAGATCTTAGCTTCGTTCTGCAGGTAAGCATTGAGCGTTTCCTCAGCGATTCCCCAACGTACTAGATCAAAGAAACGGTGTCCTTCACCAGAAAGCTCTAGACGACGCTCAAAACGAACAGCTGTTCTAGCTACGCCTTGATCAGTCCATGGATCGTTGTACAACTCGATCTGATAGTTAGCCGCATTGCTGCCGTCAGGATTTTTCACCCAGTGGTCAGAGTTAGCTGCACGAGCACGTACCATATTTACGTATTCTCTCGCTTTCTCCAAAGAACCTGCTTCAACTTCAGCCTCAGCAGCCATCAACAATACATCAGCAAAACGGATAATCGTATAGTTCATGGTGGAGTAACCGCGAGTCCAAGAACTACCGTCAGTCAAAGTGTTTTCCTGAGACTTGTAGTAGATGTACTTCTTAGGAGAGAAAGGACCAGCATAAGCTTGGTTACGGATCCATGCTTTACCTGGGTGAGGAATCCAATCTAGGTAAGGAATACCACGACGTCCTACAGAGTGGTCTAGACGTGGATCAAGTGGACCAGCATCTGGCTCAAATGGATCACCTGCTTCTACACCATAGTCATGCTTAACTGCATTTGCATCGTCATTGTAAGAGTTGTCCAACAATGGAAGACCACCTGAAGTTCTGAAAGCATTAACTAGATCGAAACTTGGCTGGTTAAATCCACAGCAGTTACCAGGTCCGTCAGAACCTGTGTTGTATGGGTAGTTCAAGTCATCAAAATAGTTCGCATTCTGCGTACTACCAGAGTTAATGGCAGCTTCCACGTCAAATACTGCTTCTTCGTGGTTATCGTTAGCGGCGTTGTAGATTTCAGCATAAGCTGGAACCAAACCATACTTTTTGCCATTAACAGTTTGTCCATTAGCGATGATATTATCAAACAATGACTTAGCCTGAGCCCACTTACCTTGGAAAACATAAGCTTTAGCTAGGTAAGAAGCAGCAGCCCATTTGTTGTTACGGCCAGCTTGAGACATGGTCTCAGGCAGGTTATCCATGGCAAACTGGAAGTCAGCTTCAATCTTACCCCAAACATCTGCAGAGTTAGGAACCGCTGCAATCTCTTCTGGATTGGTAAGCGTCTCATCAATGTATGGAATGTTATTGTAGTGCTTCTTAAGGTCAAAGTAGTAGTGACCTCTCAATAGACGAGCTTCAGCAGAAATTCTGGTAGCATCGTCAGCGCTTACATCAGTAGCAGCAGCTAACAAACGTAATACTTCATTTGCACGAGCTACGCCTTCGTAACGGCCACGCCAGAAGTTATTCAAATCCCCTTGAGTAGGGTCTGTTTCATAACGCTGAACTGGGTTGATTGAAGAGTAGTCACCAGGGTCAGTCCCTTTGTTGGCATCACCACCACAGATCGTACCAGTGATCCAGTGGTTTGGTCCTTCAAAGCGGTTACCAAAAACACCATTCAAGGCACTGTAGGTACCGATCAGCGCACCTTCAACCCCTGCTTTTGTTGCTAACTGGGCGTTAGCCAATGAACCCGTTGGAGCAACTTCCAAGAATTCATCCTTACAAGACACCATGAATACTGCACAAGCAGCAAGCGTCAGTAAGACTTTTTTGTAATGATTTATATTATTCATGTTAAAAATCATTTATCAATTTTGATAATTGCAATTTTTCACTGACCTAAAAATAATGCTATTGCAATGATTTCGAGCCAAATGAAATTTGCTAAAACTGTCCGGATTCGACAAATTCCCCTGATTCTTAGAAACCTAAGCCCAAAGAGAAGGTAAATCCTCTAGTTACAGGATAGTTACCTACGTCGATTCCAAAACGAGTATCCGCATCACCACCTACCTGAGGATCTAATCCTTCATAACCTGTGATAGTGAAAAGGTTGTTAGCTGCAAAACCTACTCTTAAGCTAGACAAACCGAAACGCTCGATACCTTGCGTCAATTCGTAAGTAAGAGATAATTGTTGCATTCTCAAGTAAGATCCATCTTCTACATACCAAGAGTTTTCTGCACCACTGGTACTCAAGTTAGAAGCACTTTCCCAGATGGGTACTTCAGCTGCATCTCCTAGTTCAGGAGTCCAAGAATTCTTAGCTCTTACACCTTTAGCAGATCCTTCGAAAGTACCGAAGAAGTCAGTAAACCACTTCTGTTGGTTCCAAATCTCGTTACCGATAGAAGTATAGAAGTAAGTACCTAATGTCCAGTTCTTGTAAGATACGTTGAAAGTCAAACCACCTGTGAAATCAGGAATTGGACTACCTAGGAAAGTACGGTCATCAGGAGTGATTTCTCCGTCACCGTTCACATCTTCGTACTTGAATCGTCCTACACCAGCACCATCCTGAGCAGGAGAGTTAGCTACGTCAGCTGCGCTGTTGAAGTATCCGATCACATTGTAACCGAAGAAAGAAGACAGTGGTTGTCCTACTGCATTACGGATCGGTCTGATACCACGGAAAGATGGGTTAATTCCAGTAATGAAGTCCAAACCTGGAGCCAAGAAAGTAATTTCATTGTCCAAGAAAGCACCGTTAACGGTTAATTCATACTTGAAGTCACCTCCTAAGTTACCACGGTTGATGATCTGAACGTCAACACCTTGGTTCAACATCGTAGCGATGTTTACAGAAGGAGCTGCTGCATAAGGACCTACAACTGCTGCTACAGGTACTTGGAATAGAAGATCTTCTGTTTCTTTTCTCCACCAGTCAAGGATGATTTCCAAGCGGTTGTTGAAGAAAGAAGCATCAAAACCGATGTTAGTCATTACACTGGTCTCCCACTTCGCATCAGGGTTACCAATACGAGAACGAGCAAAACCTTCGTCTACGCCACTACTTTGACCAGCAATTGGGTAGAAGGTACGGCCTCTATTGGAGTTATACAGAGAAAACTGGTTACTTGGATCAACGTTGTTGGAGTTACCCATTTCACCCCATCCACCACGGATTTTCAAGTCATAGATCCAAGATACACCTTGCATGAAAGGCTCAGCAGTCAAACGCCATGCAGCAGAAACCGCTGGGAATGTACCGAAACGAGCATTTTCACCAAATCGAGAAGAACCATCACGACGGATAACCCCCGTCAAGTAGTACTTTTCTTTATAGTTATAGTCCACCTTACCAAATAGAGAGTAGAAGTTTACACCGCTAAACAAGTTACTGTTAACTTGAGGGTTACCTACTGTTGAAAGGTTAACGAAGTCAAGGTCAGTAGAGAAAGGATTGATACCAGAACCGTTGATGTTTCTTCCACGGCCAGTGTTCAATGCCTCAATACCACCTAAAGCAGTAATACTGTGGCTACCACCGATTAAGGTCTTATAGCTCACTGTATTTGTAAATACATACTGGTAAGCATAGCCAGATCCTTCAGAGAAAGAGTTACTAGCCTGAGGCTCTGAGTCCCCTAGATAGCGATAACCGTAGTTTACATAGTGGAAATTGTTGAATCCACCTCCAATACTAGATCGGAAAACAAGATCCTGGATTGGCTGGATTTCAAGGAATAAGTTACCAAATCCACTGTTGTTAAAGCTATTATCATCCTGACGGTCTTGAACTAGGCGACGTACTGGGTTACGAGGGTTATTGAAACCTGCAGCCTTAGTACTTGCGTAGCTACCAAATTCGTCAAATACAGGAATGATCGTAGGCATACGGTAAGCAGCCAATACTTCTGAT
>CAJXPD010000348.1 GCA_913057785.1 uncultured Lewinella sp.
CGCCATCAAAAACAGTTTTGAGATACGCTCTACTAAACTGAATACTACTAGGCATACTGTAATAAAAAAGGGACGCTGATGTACCCGATCAGCGCCCCCTGCTCACTCAACAAATAAAAAAACTTGGTCTTTAAATGGTTAATTGGAAGCTAATAAAAAGCATATTTTGAGCCGAAATAGCCATCCAAGTCTGCTCTATCGCTTAGTGGCTACCTTCGGAGTCTTGTACGCCCGCCTACTGGCGAGGTATCTTTTTGATGAGGTACAATACTTGCTCATCACTTCCATGTCTAAGATGACTGGCTCTCGGAAATCGCTATTTCCCTCTTTTACACTTTGCTGTCTTTTGATCGCATTGCCATAGGCTGATGATGGATAATGCAGGTATTCCATGAGGGAATCGGGCATTTCTGCCCAACCCGCTGGGGAAGTCAATAATTCATCTAGTTCGGAGACAGACTGAAAGGCCACCGTGTCAACCAGAGGATAATATCTAGCAGACTGCCCATACATTACATTGCCGATGAAAAGGCATAGGAATAGGAGGAGGAGCGACAAGACGATTGATCTAGTTTCCATGGGTTCTTGGTTTTTGCTAGGAAGCTTAAAACTCTAGCTAGTCTGTACCATTGGTTAATTGGGGTGTTGGTTATTGGGGTTTTTAGGATTAATCAACCGCATTACTGTACAGACTGCTAGATACTTAATAAATCAGGTTTTAGGTTGTGATTATTACCGGGACAAAGGTAGGCGGGAAGGCAAGCGGGCGCTATCATAAATCGCCCAACTTCTGACAATATTGTAACAGGGGCAGGAGAGTATACTCTAGACTGGTTCAGCAGAAAAAATCAAGGCTAGCAGAAATGTAACAGACTTTGATACATATGTAACAAATGTGGTCTTTAAGCTTGCTTTCTAGCGTAATCCGTTGGAGATGAACCGAATTCTTCCTTGAAGCATTTTGCGAAATAAGATAAATGATTGAAGCCTGAGCGATAGGCTACTTCGGTCACTTGTAGCCCACCCTGCTGTAATAATTGTGCGGCGCGCTTGAGTTTTATGGATCGAATAAACTCACTCGCGGATTGGTTGGTCAATGCCTTAAGTTTACGATGTAATTGCATCCGGCTCATACCGATTTCTTTTTGCAATTGATCTACTGAAAAAGCCTCGGTCTCCATATTATCCTCGATGATTTCCACGAGGTTTTCCAGTAAACTCGCATCTCGATCTGTCAGGGTAATGGCTTTGGGTTCCAGAACCACCGCTCGCCCGAATTTTTCCTGTAATACTCGCCTTTGTTCCAAAAGCCCTTTGATCCGCGCTAACAACTCCTCTTTTTGGAAAGGTTTAAGTAGATATTGCTCGGCTCCGGTTTTGAAGCCTTTGATCTTGGTTTCTCCATCGTCTCTAGCGGTGAGGAGCAAGATTGGGATATGACTTGTAACATCATCTGATCGCAGTGCCTTAGTGAGTCCTATACCATCAAGCTTTGGCATCATCACGTCGCTGATGATCAGATCAGGAACTAGGGCTTTTGCCTGTTGTAGACCGACTTCCCCGTCTTCAGCCACGCTGATCTGAAACTGTTCGGAGAGTTGAGCTTGTAGATAGTTTCGGAGATCGGCATTGTCCTCGACCAACAGCAGGTGAGCTTGGTCTTTCGCTGGTGTACTGACTTGAGCTGTTGTTTGCTGCGTTTGGTCGACAACTACTGGGGGGGCGGCCATCAACGGTGGTGCTGTCCAAATGTCCTTAGTCGCAATGACTGAAGCATTCAATAACTGGATGGGAATAGATATCGTAAATACACTGCCTTGCCCTTCCTGGCTCTCCACCTCAATCTCCCCTTCAAATAATTCAATCAGCTCTTTCGTCAATGCCAAACCAATGCCGGTCCCTTCATAGGCCCTGGTGTGAGAGCTATCTACTTGGTAAAAGCGATCAAAGATCTTATTTCGCATCTCCTCCGCAATTCCAATCCCGGTATCAGATACTGACAAACGGAGCCTATTTTTATGCGCTATCAATACGTGGAGGGAGACTTTCCCTCCTGGAGGAGTGAACTTGAAGGCATTGGATAGTAAGTTGTAGATGATCTTTTCCAGTTTATCCGGATCGGATTCTACTAGGTAATCCCTTTCAGGAATGTTGATTTGGTATTCAATACCATTGGAAGTGGCCAACGGCACAAAAGATTGGGCCAGGTTTTGTAGGAAACTGGAAATTTCAATGGTTCGCCTGTCTAGTTTGAGCATTCCTACTTCGACCTTGGAAAGATCCAGCAATTGATTAACTAGCCTCAATAAACGATCTGCATTCAGCCGCATCATGCTAATTTCCTTTCCTGGAATATTGGTCGGGTGCTGGCGGAGCGGAGCCAAGATTAGGTTTAGTGGGGTTCGAAACTCATGCGATATATTGGCAAAGAAGCGAGATTTCATTTCGTTCATTTGCCTGATCTGTGCGGTTTCCTGTTCTAGTTTTAGTTGTTGATGCTCCAGCTTCAGCTGTCGATTGCTTTGTTTCAGCTTGTAACGATTGAAGAGTAGATAGGTAACGATGGTGACCAGCGCAAATACTAGTAAGAGACCGGCAATGTATTGCCGCTGCCTGGATAAATCGTCTTCCTGGGCATCTAGTTGCCGTTCTTTCTGTTCCGTTCCATATTTGGCCTCGGCCTCTGCAATCTGCTCGGCCAGGCTAGCAGCTTGCAGACTATCCATCAGGTCTCGATACTCGATATTGAATGCTAGAGCCTTTTCAACATCTCCTTTGGCAGCATAGATCATCGGCAGATAGCCCAAGACTCGGGATTTAATTCGCCCGGACTTAATCTCTTCTGCAATAGCTAGGGCTTTGTCGGCATTGATTAAGGCCTTCTCAAAATCCTTCATTTCCAAGTAGATCCCCGTGAAATCCAGGTAGGAGATGCCAATATTAGTCTTATTGCCCAGTTCAAGATCTAATTGAAGTGACTGCTGTTGGTATTCCAATGCCTTTTCAAACAGTTCCTTTTCCCGGTATATTAGGCCAATATTGTGTAAAGAATTCCCTACACCTTGATTGTCACCTAGTTCCCGATTTTTCTCCAAGGACCGCTTGTGATAATCCAGGGCTTCGTCAAGTTGATTAAGGTCATGATAGACGTTGCCCATATTTCCCCAGATGCTAGCTGTCAAGGTATCATAGCCATTTTCTTCCGCTACGCGAGCGGCCTCTTGGTAATAACTCAAACTTCTTTCAAACTGTCGCTGGTACCGGTTCACGATCCCCATATGAATATTCGATATGCAGCGCTCCTTTTCCATGCCCAACTTCTCAAATAATTCCAAGGCAGCAACCCCTGATCTCACAGCGGAAAGGTAATCCGCTCTTTCAGCATATATACCTACCAGGATTTGTTCTGTTAGGGCAAGTTCTTTTTCTCGCCCAAGTGCCTGGGCAGCCGCTTTAACCTCCAGCGCTGTCTTGAAAGCTAGTTCAGGATCTGATCTACGCATCGACCTAGCCATATCTAATTTGATGGACATGCTATCTACCGTGGATAGGCTTTGGCTATGTATGGGGGAGCTGATCAGGGAGCCTACAGTCAGACAAAACAGGACAAGGCGAATGAACTTCATGCGATTGGTTTAGCTTCGATTCAGTAGTGTTCAGTAATCTTTCCTGCTGAACTAAGAGTTTCAGCAGCAGTAGCCCTGATTGTGTTTGAATGGTACTTTTATAAAGGTGAGAAAATTCGACTTAAAAGACAACCCATACATCTGAAAAGCGATCGGAGACTTGGCTATTGACTATACCTAAAGTCTTATTGGGGGTAGGAGAAGTTTAAGAAGGTAGCTGATACTCAGGCTTCGGTAGGGTGAAATATACGGTCGTACCGATACCAACTTCAGAATGTAACCAGATGTCGCCTCCATGCTTTTCCACGACTCGTTTACATAGGGCAAGACCCAGGCCACTGCCCTTATATTCCTGAATGGTATGCAATCTTCCAAATAGCTTAAAGGCCTTCTCAAAGAAAATTTCCTCCATGCCTATGCCATTGTCTTGGAAGGAAAATTGATATCGATATGCTTCTTCGACGCAAGTCACTCTGATTTCAGGGTTTCGTTCCTTATGATGGAATTTGATAGCATTTGCAATTAGGTTTTGAAACAATTGGATTAGACCAGAATCGTCACCCTGGACGGTGGGCAGCTGATCATAGTATAGACTGGCATTTTTCTCCTTGATCAATTGAGAAAGGTTTGACTCAACAGTATGCATGATCTCATTTAGATCCAGCAGCTTTTGTATTACGGCCTTCTGCCCCACTCGGGCATAGACCAATAGTCCGTCGAGAAGCCTTTTCAATCGATGCACACCTCCGATCGCAAAATCCATGTACTCCAAGCTTTCAGAGGACAGACCTTTTTCCTTTCGTTGGATAAGCTGTAAGAAGCTTGAAATCGTTCGTAAAGGCTCTGCCAAATCATGAGATGCTGCATAAGCGAACCCTTCTAGATCCTGATTGGATTTTCTCAATTCAACAATGTGTTGTTTCAGGTCTCTAGTTTGCTCCTCGATCTGTTCTTCTAAGCCCTTTTGGTAGGTGTGAAGACGTTGTACGGCTTGGGCATGTAGAATCTTGGTGACTGCCATGGCCGCAATGGTCTGCAAAAGCTCAAGATGTTGTTGAGTAAAAAAGTGCTTTTCGGGATGTTCAGAATCAATCACTCCAATCAAGCGCCCTCCATCCAAAATAGGGACTGTAATTTCGGAATAGCGAAAATCATCATCCACAATATATCTTGGATCTTGGCTGGTGTCAGAAATAATTTCTGCTACACCGGTCTTAGCTACGGTTCCCACTATACCTTGTCCCAATGGAATGGTAATGGGGTTAGCAATATCCATTTCGTGAGGATTCTTTGGCCCGTGGGCGGCTGCTTGCACTAAGATTTGCCTTTCTTCATCTATTAGGTATACTACACAATCGAAAAAGCCTAACCTGGCAATCGCATGCTTGACAATGGCCCAAACCACATCTTGCAGGGTATGTTGTTGTAGGAGATTGAGCGCGAAGGAATGCAATACCCTCAGGTTCTGCTCTCTTTCGGTCAAGAGCTGATAGGCGCTGCGCAGCCGCTCAATTTCTTCGGTCTTTGATAAGTGATTAGAATGTTCCATTGTTGCTTTCCGGGGTATGAAAGCGGTAAAAACCCTTCATGTTTATAGTTGTATTGTACCGATCTACCGTCATAAAGTTACATAATTATGGGGATAGAGTAGATCTAGATTACGTTAAGGTGGGGATCTGTAGTGATAAAGGGTTTTATTTTTTTTCAATTTTGGCCTTTATTGCCCACGGTAAAGTTATGTTGTGGCTCTTGATAAAAAGGGAGTCAACCCCTGTTGTGAGCTTACATTGGGCCATCAAGGCAGCTATTGCCAACTTTTGATCTCGATCAAGTAAGGGGCTCCGGACAGTAAGGTTAAGCAATAGTTGGCGCCTTCCGGTAGGACGGAAGGCACCAACTATATGGCCCTATGTTCCAAATGGATTGTCCATGATTTGGAGCCGATCATTGGTTCCGGAACCTAAAGCCATTTCAATCTCGCTTTTCAGCAAGCCGCTTCCTCCTCCATAATGTTGGATGACTTTGAGTTGTGGGTTTATATGATGGAATAGTGCTCTGATTTTCTTTTCTGAATCCCCAGATATCCCTCCGCCTAGGAGCACCAAGTCATAGTGGTTTTGGTGGAAAAGCTCGATAACTCTTTCTTCGTCAATACTTCCTTCTCCTTCCCAGGATTCATTTTTGTTGATCAAACGTAGTACGGTTTCCAATATCTCTGGATGTTTTCCGTAGACTAGAATTTGGGTCTTTTTCATAATGCTTTGGTGAATTCGTGTATGGATAATCTCTGACGTTTGCTTCTTTCTCTGGCCTGATATTTCTCTGGAAGATCGGTGTCTTCTCCGAGGTAACCGAGCGCCATTACGGCCATTATTTCGGCCTGACCATCCAGGGCCAAAGTCTGATGTAATTTATTTCGATCAAACCCGGCCATCATGTGTGTGTAAATGTCTCTATGTGTGGCTTGTAGTACTAGCTGAGCATTGGCCATCCCGACATCATGCATAGCCCATGGATTAGGTTGGTCATTGCGCTGAAAGTTCTTGCGGTATAAACTCACTACTAAGGCAGCAGCGGAATTGGCCCAGATTTGATTACCAGGTAGAAGTCCTTCCCAGATTTGGTTAAAGCCATCCGTACCGCGCAAGGCATATACATACTGCCAAGGCTGCTCATTGTTTGCACTTGCTGCCCAACGCGCGGCTTCAAACAATTCTTGCAGCTGCTCTTCACTCATCCTTTCTTCCGAAAAAGCTAGAGGACTCCAGCGCTTTTGCAATAGCGGGTGAATGTCAAAATCTAAGCTGGGAGCCTTTATATGTTGTTCTGCTGTACCAATCATGATGTCTTCTTTAGTTTTTGATTTGTCCAACAAAATTGCAGTCTTGCGGCCTCAATCGCCATGCAAAAAAGGGCTAGAATGATGTAAAAATGGCGGATGAAGACTTGGCACTGCCTACCAATACAGTGATGTTATACTGGTGTAAATCAATCTTCTGGACAAAAACATCAGTTTGGTTAAGAGTTAAGTAGTTGATTATTAGTGTTTTGTGGCGAGGTAGTGTACAGGTGCGATCAATTATTCCAGACATTACTCTCCTTTCCGCAGAATCGTCCAGGAGGTTGAAAGATTAATGCAGAGTCGCCCGGCAGAAATGTAAGACCTTTGAAGAGAAGGGAGAAAACAAAAATTGATTCAAAATAACCACTTAATCGGGCAAACCGGACAGCTACTACTTAGAAACTGCCTGTGACACAAATCCTCTTTCCGACACCAAGCTTTTACTACACCTTTGCGCTGCTAACCAACTAAAGAATACAGATTCATTCTACAGTTACTAACTAATACCCAATAATCATGAGAAAGCTAGTTTATGCATGCAGCCTTTTCTTTTTCTTTCTTTTCCACCAAAGTGCAACTGGTCAAACTATCCACGGGAAAATCCTGGATGAAAATGACCAAGGCATGATAGCTGCTAATGTGTATTTAATGACAGCAGCGGATACGACCTTCATTCGAGGAACCATGTCGAATGATGACGGCCGCTTTATATTTGAGAAGCTCCCAGCAGGTAGCTACATCATCCAGGTCACTTCTGTGGGCTACAACAATATCTACACTAGTGCGCTTGAACTATCCCCTAGTCAATCGCTACAATTGGATCCAATTCGCCCCATATCAGGCTTGGATCTGGAGGAAGTGGTTGTAGTGGATAAAAAACCGCTGTACCAAGCAGAACCGGACGGCTTGGTAGTTAATGTCGAGAATAGCATAGTATCTGCTGGTGCTACTGCCCTGGAAATACTAGAACGATCGCCTGGGGTTGTCATCGACCGACAAAACAATACCATTTCTCTAGTCGGGAAGCAAGGTGTGAATGTCATGATCAATGGTAAACTTAGCTATATGCCGATTTCCAGTTTAGTGCAGTTTCTAGAAGGCATGAGTGCTGATAATATCAAGAGTATAAAATTGATTACGGTTCCGCCGGCAAAATTTGATGCTGAAGGTAATGCCGGCTACATTGATATTCGCTTGCGCCAGCGGACCGATGAGGGCTTGAGTGGAGCACTGACGGCTTCGTACGGCTACGGGCGTGGCCACGTTTCTAACGACAACATCAGCTTTAATTTCCGAAAGAATAGACTCAATGCTTTTGGGAGTTACTCCTTCGTCCTTAACGGGAGAGAACAGCTTTTTGAGACCACTCGAACGATTGGGACTGCTGCTGAACAGGATCAATCTATGACTGCTGCTTTGCGGGATCCGATGCAGCGAAACCACAATCTCAGGTTAGGCGTCGATTACCAGTTGTCTGACAAAACCATCGTAGGTGGTCTGATTTCTGCTTATGATAATAAGTGGACGATGGATGCAGTGAATCGGAATGAGCTGCAGGAAGGAGGAATTGTAAGCCAGATCAACTCCGTTGCTAATGTCGAGCGGAATCAATGGACGCACTACAGTGGAAACCTAAATTTCAAGCATAATTTCACCGATAATGATTATGTCAGTGTAGACGTAGATTACCTGGATTTCAATAACGAAAATCCGACTCGCTACACCAATTCCATCTTTGATGGTGGGCAGGTGTATCTTCGTGATGAACTGACAAACTCAACGAAACTGACCCCCATAAGCATTTGGGTGGGTAAAGCTGATTACCATCGCACTTTCTCCGATCGTATTTCATTTGATGTCGGAGCAAAAGCAGTTCGATCTAGTTTTGATAATCGGGTATCGGTGGAGATGTTCCAAAACGACGAGTGGGTCCAGGATCCCTCCCTGACGAGCAATAGTCGCTTGGCTGAACAAATCTGGGCAGGCTATGCTTCTTCCGACATCAAATTGGGTGAAAATACGAATGCCAAGGTGGGACTCAGGTACGAATATACAGACTCCAAGCTGGATACGGAATCGGATGGAAGAGTGGTGGATCGGCAATTTGGCCGCTTCTTTCCCAGTGCCTTCATTGCACATAGTTTTACCAAAGACTTTGGTGCGAATGTCGCATACTCTCGTAGGATCACTAGGCCGACTTTCAACGAGATGGCACCCTTTGTTTACCTGATTGACCCTTCTACCTTTTTTGCCGGTAATGTGGCGATTCAACCATCACTTACCGATGCGTATAAAGTGGATTTACGATATAAAACGATATTCTTTAGCGTTCAATATTCACATCAGGATAGCACCATCGCAAGGTTTCAGCAGCAATATCATCCAGAGACAGATCGATTGGTGCTGTTATCTGAAAACCTGAAGAATTCTAAAATTCTTTCCTTTACGCTTGGCTTCCCACTCCAGGTGACGGATTGGTGGCAAATGAGAGTCAACGCCATGTACTTCCAGCAAGAGAATAATACCTACGATGCCGGAAAACCGATTCGACTTAAGCGGGATTATTTGCAATTTAATACCACTCAATCCTTTAAGTTACCGAAAGGGTTTTCCTCCGAACTCTCCATGTTTTATACCGGACCAAGACTTGCAGGTGCGTTGAAGTTCGGAGAAATGTATGGGCTCAACCTAGGGCTTCAAAAGAATCTTGGTGGAAATTGGGGTACACTCAGCTTGAATGTTAGCGACCTCCTGAATTCCATTGAGCTGCAAGGGAGCGGTTATGTTGAGGCTCAGCAATTGACCTATGAGGGAGTCTTTGATTTTTCTCAACGTACCTTTACGTTGACATATACGCGCAATTTTGGTAACCAGAAGCTGAAAGCGGCGAGAAATCGCCCCAGGGGAGCTGCGGAAGAAAGCCAGCGAGTGGGTAATTAAGTACAAAATGGAGATCAATCGGATTGATCCTTAATCATAGCGACTCATCCCGAGTCTTCGCTGTTGCTGGCACTCGGGATGAGTCATTTAGAGGTCCTTATCTTCCGATGAGCAAGTAGGGACTCCAATAATGCGGAGCGGCCGTACTTGGATCTTTAAGTAGGTTTAGTTTTGCCTGACGAAGGCTCGCCGTATAGTTCTTGTCCTCCAAAACTTCCTGATAGAAATCCACCATAAGCTTCGCGCTTACTTTATCATACACCTTCCAAAGGGAAAATACCACATTCGGCGTTCCTGCACTGATAAAGGCATGGTTCAGACCGAGAATACCTTCATTTTTTTCCAGTTTACCATATCCGCTTTCGCAGCTACTTAGAGTCACAAGGTCTGCATTGATGTCAAGGTGATAGATCTCTCCGGAATGAAGTATTCCGTCTTCATTATCGAAATGGTCCTCATAACAGGCTATTCCTGATAAGTTGGGGTTAAGCAGGTTGGCGAAACTATGTCCAGCAATGTGGACGAACTTATAATCATCACGGAGATGTCGCTTCAAGATAGATTCATTGGCTGAGTTACGCAGCGCTAGGGCGCTACGCCCCTGACCCTGGGCGGCAAACATCTTGATGATATTGATGACTTCGTGTTGAGATTCAGGAAGTGGAGCTAGAATACCTGGGAATTGCCCTATCCGACTGTTGCCTAACGACTCTATTGTTCCCTCGGCTACCTCAGAAGATGCAGCATTATTTTGCTGGTTATAGACTGGTGCAAATGCGAAAATCCCCTTCTTTTGATCAATGTGCTTTCTTCGTGCCTTAGCCAATAAGGTAGCTGAGTAGTGATAAGAAATATCATAGGACTTCACCAGGAAATCTAGTTGATGGAAAGCTCGTATATCAGCAGAAGGCAGCAGCACCTCAAAGGGAAGAAAGTTGGTCATGCCATCACCAATGATAACAAGCTTGGATTTACCTTGCAAATGATGCTCAATGGGTGCTAAGAGTTGCTGGTATAGATCGTTTGCCAACTCAATGAAATCTGTCCGGCTTTTCCGCCGGTTCATGCTTGAATTCTTTAGCATTTGGTGGATCTCACCCAATTGCTCATTCAATGCAGGTGGCAAAGGGCTTTGTGTGAGCGTCAAAGCACTATCTTGGCTTAAAGTATAAATCAGCAATTGGCTGTCTACGAAAACATAATTGATCAGCAATTCCTTTGGCTGTAGTATTTGCTGCAAGTTGGAGGTACGCTCCGGTATGAAAGCATATTTAGATTCATGGTATTCGGGATACTGTTCTTCCAAGTCTCTTTGGAAGGCGGCGTATTCCTTCTTTTTGCAGAATAACAGATCATATTCTAACCGAACAGCCTCGAAAGTGTCATGCCTGGAATGTGCCTCTTCAATCAACTTTTCAAATCGAACAATATCTCCTAGTAAGTCATATTCCTTTTTGATCACGGATTGCTTTACTCGACCAAAGCTCATGGCCTCATTCTTTAACCAACTCAGCGATAACGCTTGCGCTTTCAGCTTTTCCGCATAGTAAAAACTCTGTTCCAATGAGCTCACCTCATGAGTAATGGCATGATGTTGAAGGGCTATTTCCACTCCCCTTTGAAAAGGGGCTTCCCGCTGAGAAATCAATGTCTTGGTTTGGCCATCTCGTAAAAGATGTGCCTTCTTCAGACTTTGGGTAGAAAGCTCGTCAAGCAGCGCAATAGTCCTTAATCCTTCTTCCAAAATAGCCACTTCATCTTCTTTGCTGGAAGCGTACGTAGCTGCTTCCTGATAGATATTAGCTTTTTGATGTAG
>CAJXPD010000349.1 GCA_913057785.1 uncultured Lewinella sp.
GGTTTGAATAAGGAGTTGATAGGTTAGGTAGGGAATCAAGTCAACTGCTTAGTTAGGCAGATGACCAAATCATCGCTAATTGTAACTTGTTGGCCGTATACTAAAGATTTTCCGTCCAGTATGAGACCTCTTCCATCTGGAATATATCCGCGTTTTATATACAGAATTTGAGCTGCACCATAATCTTGTGTGATGCCGGAGCCAATCCCCGCCAATGGAGAAATCTGCTGGATTCGCCGTTCAGCCTCATCCATGAGTGCTGTGCCTATTCCTCTGCGCTGATACTTTTTCAACACATTGAAATCAACAATTTCTGGGATGCCTTTGTCATGGAAGGGCGGATAGTGAGAAGTCCAGTTGATGGTGAGGTAGCCGGCAAATTCCCCTTGATAGGTAGCCAAGAGAAAATCGCGGGCGCCTTGCTCCTGCATTTCCAGGTATTGGTAGTATTTCGAAGCTGGTTTCTTCCAGCCTTGTGCCACAAAAGCCTGATGAATCTTCTCACAGTCGTCAGCTTGTAAGGCTCGGATTTCTATCTCTTTCATGATGTATAGCTCATGTGTAATAGTGGATAAGGCTTGCCCATACCATCCACGGGAGATCTACTTATTGTTTTGAAGCCTAAATGGTGGTAAAAGCCCACGGCTTGTTCATTTTGTTCGTTGACGTCTACTTCCTTGGCGCCCAAATCTTGCACTGCGTATAAGAGGAGTCGTTTCCCTACGCCCTTTCCACGAACCTCAGGGTGGATAAACAACATTTCGATCTTGCCATCAGCTACTCCTAGGAATCCAGCAATCTTCCCGCTTAGATCTCTAAGGCAGGATAGATCAACATGATCCAGGTATTGATTCAAGATGAGTGGCCTGAAGTATTGAATATCTGATTCAGGTAGGAAATGATGGGTTGCTCGAACGCTGGCTTCCCACAGGTCAACCACTTCTAAGTAGTCGGATTTGGGGATGGTATCGATAGCTGTATTGATCTTACTAAAAGGCATGTTAGGTGAAGGTTTTTAATGTGTTGGTAAGGGTAGCGTTCTTTCTACAATTCCATTTTCTATAAAGTTCCGTTGGTCGAGATTTGAAGACTGAATTAGGGCCAAAAAGCGATTATTGGCAGATTTACTTAACAAAAGTGAAATAAATTGATTATATTTACTTTTGTTAAGTAAATAGTAGGCCACTAAATACTTGAAAAATGCTACCAAAACCACCAAAGCATGCGCTGCGGTTCCTACGCTGGTTTTGCCGGGAGGATTACGTAGAAGAGATCGAAGGAGACTTAATCGAATTGTTTGAACAGCAGTTTGAGCAGACCCCTCGTCGAGCAAAAAGGAGCTTTTGGTGGCAAGTCATTCGTCATTTTCGACCCGACTTTATTAAATCCTTTCAACGGGATCCACTAATCAATCTAGCTATGTTTCAGAACTATTTAAAAGTGGCTTGGCGTAATTTAGTAAAACAGAAGTTATACTCTGCGATCAATATTTCTGGTCTCACCATTGCGATGACCTGTTTTATCCTAATCGCTCTCTATGTACAGTATGAATTAAGTTACGATACCCAACACGAAAAAGCGGATCAGCTCTATCGGGTGGTTCAACAGCAGGAAGGCAATATCTTTCGAGGTACAGACTTTTTTTCTGTTAGTTCAGAACCCCTCGCTCCGGCTTTGGTGGAGACTTTTCCAGAAGTAGAAGCCGCCGCTACTATCGGCTTGGAAAACAATCTACTGACTTATAAAGATGTGGTTGACGCACCAGGCGGTCTACTGGCAGATGAACGGGTTTTCGATATCTTCAGTATAAAGGTCATCCGTGGAGAAGGTAAAGAGGTATTGCAAGACCCGACGGCGATCCTGTTGAGTGAATCACTGGCTGAGCGTTATTTTGGAGTGGAAGACCCAATGGGAAAGCAAGTGCTATATCGGAATGAGCAAGCCCTGACGGTCCGTGGCATCTTTAAAGATATTCCTACCAATCAGCATCTGACGTACGATTGTATCCTTTCTCTTAAAAATGCCGATGAGTACCAAGCAAGTGTTGGACGCTGGGATTGGAACAACTACTGGACCTATATGGTGTTGGCGGAGGGGCAAGATTACAAGGCTCTCGAACAGAAGTTGGACATCTTTGATCAATACGTGGTACCAGCTTACGAGAACTTCCCTTTCGGCGCATCAAAGTTCTTCCTGCAGCCAGTTAAAGATATACATCTACATTCGAAGGTCAACTTAGATCCAGGCGTGAATGGGGATGTCCGATACGTATACCTATTTCTATCGATTGCTTTCATCATCCTGCTTCTGGCCGCAATAAATTATACTAACCTAGCCACTGCGCGTTCCATTAGCCGTTCGAAGGAAGTAAGTATGCGGAAGGTCTTGGGAGCCCAAAGAAAACAGCTAGTAGCACAGTTCATGGGAGAATCTTTTCTCCTCACCCTGATCAGTTTTGTCTTAGCGGTTGTCTTGGCTTACTATCTGTTACCTCAATTCAACAAGTTGCTGGTTCAGCCTATCGAACTCGATTTGATTCAGAACTATTGGTTACTGGCTGGTCTTTTCGTTTGTGCTATTGCTACTGGCGTACTATCGGGCTTTTATCCAGCAGTATTCCTATCCAGTCTATTGCCGATCAAAGTATTTCGGGGAGAATTGTTTACCCGATTTAAGCGAGGAACTTCTTTGCGGAATCTGTTAGTTGTTGGCCAATTTGCAGCTGCGGTTGTCTTGATTTCAAGCAGCATTGTGGTGTACCAACAATTACAATACGTCCAGAATAAGAAACTGGGTTTTAATGAAGATCAAATCGTTTATGTCCCATTCTTTTTCCCAGAGATTTCAGAGCATACAGATTTGATCCGGCAGGAATTGCTCCGACATTCGCAGATAGAGAAGGTTTCCGTGATTAAAACCCTACCTATAGACAGTGGAGATCAAGGAGTAGTGGAAGAGTGGGAAGGAAATACAGGAGAAACAAGTATAAACATTTATCGAAATTATGTCGATTATCATTTCTTGGATCTATTTGAGATAGAAATGGCGTCTGGAAGGAACTTTTCTCCCAACCACTCCACAGACTCCACCCAAACTTATCTATTGAATGAGACAGCGGTAGCTCAGCTCGGTTGGACTGCAGAATCTGCTGTTGGTAAAACATTTCGCAAGGGAAGGGTTATTGGGGTGGTTGAGGACTTTCATTTCCAACCTATGGATCTCAGTATTGAGCCGCAATACATGATGTTTCGGGACGATCGAAACAATAGTGTGAACTTTGGTAATATAGCGTTGAAGGTTAAAACGGATCAGCTGGATGAGACCCTCTCATTCGTTTTGGAAACGGTAAAAAGTGTAGCTCCGGGCTTGCCAGTCAGTTATCATTTTTTAGATGAGTCCTTGGACCAGTTGTACGAATCCGAAATGCGCTTGGGGCAAGCCTTCAATATATTCACGATCTTAGCGCTACTCATTGCTGGCATCGGCTTGTTTGGTCTGATCTCACATAGCGTGGTGCAAAGAACCAAGGAAATTGGGATCCGTAAAGTATTAGGAGCTACTTCGACGAGTATTGTGCAGCTGTTATCTAGAGATTTCCTTCGCTTAGTGATTACTTCCATTGTTATTGCTACCCCGCTGGCATGGTACCTGATGCAGCAATGGTTAGAAGGCTTTGCTTATCACATTGGGTTGAGTTGGTGGGTTTTCTTACTGGCAGGTCTTTTGGCTGTGGCAATAGCGGTATTGACGGTTAGCATCCAAAGCTTGAAGGCAGCTTGGATGAATCCGGTGAAGTCTTTACGGCAGGAATAGACTAAGGTTCATGTCCGCTGGTACAGGGTATACAGCCATTGCGCTTTGGTTCCTTGCCAATGTTTTCGAAATCCTTGCTGTTCGATCAGGGATTCAATGGCGTGAACGGGGTGAATAAAGGAGCGGAAGCATTCTTTTCGGTTTCGAACCCGGTACTCTTTTAGGAAATGGGCTAGTTTCACCCACCATACATCACGAGGAATGGTATAGGCATACCATTTGTTAGCTTTTGCCAGAGACTGCAGAACGAGATCTTCGAAGTTTTCATAGCAGCAAATTACCTTGTCTAAGGTCACAATATCCCTGCGGGGAATACTATCTTTCAGACAAAGGAAATCGCCATTCCAGATGCGAACTTGACTATGGAGCTGTCTTTTATTCAATTCGTCTTGTAGGACTGCACAGTAAGCTTCTGAAATGTCGACAGATTCAGCTTTACTGGCACCTGACTCCAGCAATTGAAATAAAACAGCGCCCACCCCTCCGCCAATATCCAAAGCGGTGGCTCCGGATAATTCAACCGAAGCCACCGCCTTCAGGAGTGGTAAGGTGTTCTTTTTGGGACCATGAGCCAAATAATTAGCTAACTCCTCCTTGGCCCGAGCCAAGTCGAATTTATTATTGATTGGGGTGGTGCAACAGGTTTTCATTTGATGAATTTACCATTCTCCCCGGACTTTCTGCTGTAAATATCTCTTACCAGATTTACGATTGCTCATGCGAATTGTCGCAGAATGGTCCTGTTTTGCTGAGTTTACAATTACACAATCGCATTTTTCTAGCTTTTGCTACCTCAAAGACCATCGGCTTGAACTTGGTTCCATGATGTGAGCCATCGCAAAACGGTTGATTCTGACTATGACCACACTGGCACCACAGATAAGTGCCGGCCTCCAAGTGAACATCTGAAGGCTCCATTCGACGGGTATCTTGCTTTTGATAGCCTCTTGCCAGTTCACTTTCTGGGTTTTCCGAAGTAACAATAGGGTAGAAGTAGGCAGCTGTCCATTTTTCCTTTGGATCATTAACTAAGCCAAGATCAGTGGGAAATTGGCGGGTGAATTTGGCGGTGCCGAACAACTGATCCCAGATGGAAAACATGTTGCCATAATTCCCATTAGGGTCACTCACGCCATCTTTCATAGATTTACCGTGGTGGGCATAGTGGAATGCAGGGGTGATGATAATGCGTTCAATGACCGAAGTAACCGGACTAAGCCAAGGAAATCGATACAATATTCTATCCCATTTAGTGGTACTATGCGAACCAATGATCACCAATTGCTTCAGTACCAATCCTAATGCTACACCTGGTGCCGCCCCTAAAAAAGTGGCGATACCCACCCACCAAATATTCGGCATTAAGACGTAGTACAGGGCTGCATTTCGATAGGAAACAAAAAAGCCCATCTCCTCCGCTTGATGGTGTGGCGGATGCAATTTCCATAGCCACTCATACTCATGAGCTGACCGATGGTACCAATATTGCAAAATATCATCTGGAAACAGATAAAAGGGTAGCATCAGCAAGAGGCTCCAGCCACCGACGAGGTTAGCATATTGCGGTACCAGCAGTTGTCCCAGTCCCATTACACTCAGCACGATCATGGGTTTGATCAAGACAGAAAGGGCGAAAAAACCACCCATTTCTTGAATCCAATCACTTCTTGTTCTTTTGGTGGTATGTAGATGACCAGCAATTACTTCCAGCAATCCGAAGAATACCAGGATTCCAAGAACTAAGTATAAATCCAAATTTTCAACTCCAAATAACATAGATAGCCGTGTTTATCGCTTTAAGTTTCAGTATTAGCAATGTAAAATTAGGTATTGAAAACACTAAAAGAGATAACAATTGTTAACTATCCGAGCACTGGCATTCATTATTTGCAACTTTAAATCTCAATCTTATCTGCGGTTGATGATACGAGAAAGGGAAACAGGAGTGATGCCAAGGTAGTTGGCAATGTGTTTGTGGAAGGCTCTTTGAAAGAACTGAGGGCTCCTTTTGAGTAGTTCCTCATAGCGTTCCGCTGGTGATTTGTCGATCAGGGCTTCCACTCGTCCCACCAGGGTCTGGATGTTCTCCTGTAAAGCTGCGATGTACAGTAAGTTGATATTTGGGTGCAGGGGGGCGAGTTCCAGAAGCCTTCGCTGGTCAAATACAAGCAAGTGAGTTTCGAGAATGGCCTCGAAAGTGTAACGAGTGGGGGTGTTTTCGAAGAGGCAATCGGGCGCACCGGTGATGGTGTGCTCAGGGCGCAAAAAGATATTCTTCTCTTCTCCTTTTAGGTTGATGAAATAACCACGCATCATCCCATTGAGAATAAAGAAGGTCTTGTAGGTCAATTCTCCCCTACGAATGATCGGCTCCTTGTTCTTTAGCACTCTATACTGAGCCAGGTCTGCTAGGAGTTGGCCGTCCGCTTCTGTAAGGAAGGGGTAAGTCGTGAAGAGGATATTTTGCTGATCATCGATGGTCATGAAGATAGGAATGGGCCTATTCCCCAAGATAGTTACTGTTACTAAGCCCACCAAGGGGCGAGCAGTAGAAGTTTAACTGCTGCCCCACTTCGGTACGATCAATAGCAAACGGCTTTGTTTCTTTGAATGGCGTATTGCGTATTACCAATGCGCCAGCGCCCTTGCAGCAAGTAATTCTTATAAACGGGGTAAGTCTCTATCTTACCATTATCATATTGCAACGCAATCTGGGGACCATTGGCTCCTCCACTGAGCTGCCAAGTGCCAGAGTTCTGACCATGATTGGCTCCACTGGAAACTCCACCTCCAACCGAAAAAGAACCTTCGTACTTAATGCTAAATCGACCATTGGAACAGTAATTCACATAAGTCAGTGAACTGGCGGAGTTGTCATTTAAGTAGGAGGTACGATTGTAAATGACCAATTGACTGCCGGCAATGAGCTGAAACAATTGTGGATCATTATAAGCATTGGGATTCACGCCACCAGCTGGAGAATTGGGTGAACTACGGTAGCTTTCAGATTCAGTACCGTTGTACTGCGTGTAACCATAATCGTAGTCTGTATTCCCAGAATTGGTCATGTATGGTGTGAGGTCAATGCCATCCAATTCGTGTAGTTCGGATAATTTGTAATACCATTCCGTTTTCCCCATGGCCGTGATTGCTAAGGCCTTGTTTTGGGATACAATCTTAAAATCGATATTGCCGGACTGGGTATAGATCACCCCAGAGAGTTGTCGTCCTACTTTTTGTGCGGCTACAGCAAATACCCCTTCCTGACTCTGTACTATGCCATGATACCCCCCCTGTACAGGTTTCATGCGCAGGGCAACGGTCTGAAGACTATTGGCAAAGCTTCCCGAGAAAATATCTTGTTGGGCTAGGAGGGAAGCGCTCGAGAGGTAAGCAAGGAATAGGAAAAGAATATGCTTTTTCATTTTCATTAGATTTTTTGGTCTTCAAATATTGAGGCAAGGTATAGGAACCAGGTCTGGGATGTTTTGCTCTATGTAGCATCTTTAATCAAAGGCTTTTCTCTATGTCGCAACCAGTCTTTGTCTGATCCTACTTTCGTCGAAAAAAGTGGAATGGAGATGAGAGAAGGGGTATTTTATAAGAAAGCTCCACAACATGAATAGACCCGCTGTCAGTGTGAAAAATAACCTGAATTTTCTGAAGATTCGCTCGCGATATAAGCGGCATGAGACAGCACGTACCAGCCCCTTGGAAAGCCTCGGACCAAAATTGAAATTGAGTCCAAGAGGGAAACAACGCGTTCGTCTACAACAAGCAAAGAATCTATATCGCGATACTGTTTTGCTTGCTACAACCGTGGGCATAGCCATTTGGTTGATTGATTATTTCTTGTTCTAAGACTGTATTCCTGATGTTGAACTGGATTAAGCGAGTGTATCATAATTTCAGGGCTAAGCGGTACAGCATAAGAAGAATAGAAAAAGCCTATTTCAGTAGAGACTCACAGTTTCTACAAAGGGCATATCGCTATGGATATTCCTATCAAAAACGCTTGGCTATACAATACTTGGGAGCAATTCCAGAACAGAACAATCTTGACTTCCTACTAAAGGAAATGAAGGCCGTGGCACAAATCAAACTGCGAGCCAATATCTTGCAGTCAGTAGTTGCCTTAGCCCATAATGAAACCCTTTTGGTTTCTGAATTAGATAGTATTTTTATCAGCCAACATCTTACCTTATTGGATTTCATCGTTCGTAGTCAGATACCTGCAGGGCCGCAAAAAGCGATCGGAAGGCCTATCTCTTTTGCTCATCGACGTACCGATCTATTGGGAAGATTGGAAGACATGAAAAGGGCATTTGAGTGGGTTTAAATAATGTGGCTACTGTTGTCCCCCTACTTATTCGTAGGCTGCCTTGAGCATGGCAGGGAATGAATTTTGATTGTGAGCAAACCATACAGCAATGACAAAGACTTCAAAGTACTTAACCATCTTCGGTAGTATACTACTATTGGTGATGGCCTGTTTTCACGGCAGTGGCCTCTTCTATGTACAAGGTTTGATGGAAGAATCCAATGCGCCTGACTTCCTAAAGAATATTATGCCGGTACTTTTTGCCCATCCTTCTATTCATCTTTTCGGGCTATCGATATTCGGCTTCTTGTCGCTCTCACTAGGAGAGGCTGCGAATAGGGTGTTGATGGTTTTGGCCATTTTGGTGCTATTGGATGGCTTGTTGGCTTTTTATCTAGGAGGGGTAATTCCCGGCTTGCTGCTGTTGGCTGCTACCCTGTCTTTCGGGGTGGCCAGCAGAGGGCAATAAGAAGGCTGCTCAAGCCTTTTCGAGAGTAATTAGGTCAAATAGAAAGCTGGAACAAAATGCAAATGCACTTGTTTAGCTCACCGTAGAGCAACGACGGAAGGATTAGCTCGTATAAGCAGCAGTAGGAGTTGCCTGTAATGCAATAGGTCTTTATACGTTTCTTTCTTTACTTCAGCAAGAGTACGTATCGCTACAAGTTTTCTACTCAAACTAAGGAGAAGCGGCCCTGAAGCTGCCATTTTTTTTAGATCTTGAGGAATAGAGCTAAGGAATCTCCCCGACTAAGCGTTAAATACAGCTTAAACCCATAAACAGTAATACGGCAGGAGGTCGTAAACATAGTCATGAAAGTGCCCCAAACTGCAACAAAATTAATGCTGTGCCTATTTCTCCTTTCTTGCTATTCGAAGGTTATAGCAGAAAATACGGTTATAGATAGCCTGCAAAATCGCCTTGAGAATATACGTGATAAAAAAGAGCAAATTGATATTCTGAATCAATTGAGCTACGAGTTTTATCAAATCGATATTCAAAAATCCTTTGATTACGCCACTACATCGCTGGAACTCGCCAAAATGATCGACTATCAAAAGGGAACAGCACAGGCCCTTCGGTATCTCGGTATTGGGTATATGGTTCGCCAGAATTTTCCGAAGTCCATAGCCAAAAATCAGGCTTCCCTCGAAATCGCAAGGCAGATCAATGATACGGTATTGATTGCAGGAGCCTTAAATAATATCGGAATCAACTACGAAAGGTTAGGTCTACCGAAAGAAGCCATCACCTACTATTTGGAATCTCTGCAATATTCAAAAGCGAACGGTGATGATCGTATGCTTTGTTTCACGTATCGCAATGTAGCATTCCTATATCAGAAGCTAGGGGATGAGGCAAAAGCTATTGAATTTTTCAACAAGGGAGGAGAAGTAGCGAGAAATAGTGATCATCACATGATCGTATATATTGCTGATTTAACCGATGCCAGCAATTATAGAAGAAATGGGCAATATCAGGCGGCGATAGAGAGCTTGAACAAAGCATTTACCCTTTGCACTAATAACTATAGCCGAGGAGTGGTTCTCAACGATATGGCCACTATTTATCAAGAACAGAAGGATTGGACCAAAGCACTAAACTATTTCCAGCAGGCTATTACCATCATTGAAAAATCAGGTAATCGAGATCACTTGGAGGAGGCACAGCTGTCGCTGGCTGAGTTGCTTTACCAGAAAGAGGACTATGCGAAAAGTCTTCAGATACTCGAGGCCATACGAGCGGAAAGAAGTACGGGGAATAATTTTTCCTTCCAAGATAAACGCCTGTATGAACTCTTAGCCAATAACTATGAAAAACTAGGTGATCATGAAGCAGAAGCGGGAGCCTTTCGCCAACTGGTAATCTTACAAGATAGCATCTACGATGGGGATAAACTCAACCTTCTGGCTGCCATGGAGGCGAAGTACGAAACCCAGGAGCAGGAAAGGGAGAACGCCCTTTTAAGGGCGCAGCAGGAGCAAAATCAATTGGTATTACAGCAACGGAAGAAGGTGACCTTCTACATGATTTTACTAACGATACTCGTTTCCCTAGTAGCCTTACTCTTATTGCGGGCTTACCAGGGGAAAAGAAAGTTCAATCAGATCCTACAACAACAGGTTGCCCAACAGACTAGAGCTTTACAGGCTACCAATGACCATCTAAAGGCATCCAATATTGAATTAGAACGCTTCGCCTATATCGCTTCCCATGATTTGAAGGAGCCCCTTCGGAACATCGCCAGTTTTGCAGGTTTGATAGAACGCAAGATAGATGACCCTAAGGAAAGGCCACAGGTAATGGAATACTTAGATTTCATTAAACGCAATGCTCGCCAAATGAACCACCTGATCCGAGATGTCCTGGAATATTCTCGTGTTGAAAGTGGAAGAAAAGATGAAGCCAGGGAAACAACGCTTAGGGAACTCATTGGGCAGGTACAACAATCCATTCTTACTGATCTGCAAGAGAAGAATGTGAAAATCAATCTCCCGTCGGGCTCTGTCCGCTTCTTTGCTATCCCTTCCCAACTTTTTCTCGTGTTCAAAAACTTGATAAGCAACGGGATTAAATACAATACCAAGCCTGAAAAGGTAATTGAAGTTACTTATCAAGACCTCGATACCCACCATCAGTTTTGCGTTAGGGATAATGGCATCGGGATTGACCCACAGTACCAGGACCAGATCTTCGAGATGTTTAAGCGCTTACATAGTCGCCAAGAATATCAAGGTACAGGCTTGGGGTTGGCTATCTGCAAAAAGATCGTCAAGAATGCCGGAGGAGATATTTGGTATGAGAGTAGCGAAGAGGGAAGTCAATTCTACTTTACGATAGCAAAGCACCATTCTTAGCTCAAGAGGCTAACGCATACTACTGGACATCCAGATGACAGAAGCTGGAAAACAGACTGCAATGTTCACCCAAAAGCCTAGGGTATTGGCTTCTCGCAGCGAAGCGGTCTGGTCTCTT
>CAJXPD010000350.1 GCA_913057785.1 uncultured Lewinella sp.
AAGAAACTCCTGGCCCCACTTCCTGTAGATGCGCCGTAGAGATAGGCGAAGGTGCTCATCACGAGCCCAAATAGGACCAATAGTGCGACCGAAAAACTAGCATAGCGATTAGCCGCTGTGCTTGCTCTTAAAATCGGCCAACAAGCCACCAGCACACCTGCTACCAAAATCCCCTGCCAAAGTGAATGTAGCATAGTTTGCCCTATAACCTGAATGAGGCTATCTGACAATAAATATTCAAGAATTGTCATGATTATCTTTTTCTAATTGTTGAATTAAATCTTTGATTTGCGCCAAATCCTGCTTGCTGGTCTTTTGATGCCCTAGTGCATGCAAAGCCAATTTCAATGGGGAGCCATCAAAAACAGTATTGAGTAGCTTATCGACCAAATTCTCTCTGATTTGATCTTCTTGAAGGATAGCCTGATACAAATGGGTCTTTTGAGAAGTGTCTCTTTTCAGAAAGCCTTTTGTGGCCATGACCTGCATCATCTTAAGGGTGGTGGTATATACTACTTCCCTATTCTTGTTCAGTTCTGTATTCACAAATCGAACGCTTGATGGGCCATGATCCCAAAGTACGCGAAGTACTTCCAGCTCAGCATCGGTTGGTTTCTTACTCATAATTCCTAAGTTTAGATCAATCTACGATAATTATCGTACGACAAATATATACGATAACTATCGTAGATGCAAGATCAGGATGACCTTCATTATGAAGCTACCTGGATAAAGCCCAGTAATTCTAGGCCTCTTGCGCACCAAAAAAATAAAAAAAAGATAAATAAATGGAGTATATCAATCGGGCCTAAACCGCCTTTTTCAATTTCCATAAAGTTTTCATGGCCTCAATTTGTCGATGTATTCTAGACATGAATAGTTGATACTTTCCATCTCGATCCACAGGCAACCATCTGGGGTTATCCGGATCAAGAGCCTCCATGTTGGATAGGATGAGTTGTTGGGATCCCCTGTTTTAGCAAAATTCGTCTAGTACTCAATCCTTTTCTTGGAAGGTTCTTGATCACTTGGCCTCAGTGGGAAGTTGAGCAAAGGAAATCCCTTCAAAAGAAGGTATCTTGCCTTTGGAAATCCATTTAACTAGCGTTATAGGTTGCTCCATTACATGGTCACCTATTAAATAATCAGGTTGAAGTCCTCAGGTGAAGAGTAGAAAGTCGAAAAAGAAGCTGACTGCCAACACCTTAAGGTATTCAAATTAAAGGAGTAAATATTTGCCGATAGCTGAAAAATGTAATGGGGAAGCCCGCGAAGGCTACCCCATTAACAGAAAAGCACAAGTCTTAAATTTTCCAATTTTAGAAATTGCGATATAGTTAGAAATCAATGTTTTTCATTTCTCATAGGATACTAATAGGAACAAGACTTAGCAATGTTTGGAATGTCAAGAAAGGATAGTCAAAATATACATTTATTAGTGTGCTTGTTCGCCGATGACACCCTGACCGCGCAGGGGCCGCACAATATTAGCGGATGTACAACAAAGTAAGCAGCGGAATGCAACTTGTCTTCCAGATTTTTTTAAACAAAAATCCACAGTTTTAATTATACATTAGGAACCTCAAATAGACATTAAATACTGATATACAAATAGATATAAAATTAGACCTGGAAAGAAAAATCCATAACTATGAATGCCACGAAATTGCTTGCCCTGCTCAAAGGGCTTACATTGGCTGAAAAAAGAGACTTGAAGGTCTTTGCAGATCTGCCTTCAAATAGACTTATGTCACGGGATAAAGAAGCACTAGCACAACTATTAAGCCTTAATTCTCAAACCTTACAAAAACCGGAAAAGGTAATCTGGGCGAATTTGTTTAAGCAGGAGAGCCCTGCGGAACAAAATCGGGTCAAAACGCGCCTATTCCAGATGATGGAGAAGTATGTTGCCTTACAGCAGTTGGACCAACATGCCGGGCTTAAATTGTTACTGCAAACCAAATTTTACGAAGATCGGAAAATTGAAAAACTCGCCAACCTAAGTTTTAATCGCTCCAAAAAAGTACTAGGTAAAGAAAATGATTTTGACCAGAAAGCCTTTCTGTTTTGGATATACCAGCAAGCTATCCTGAGAGAAAAGGACATTCGGCGAATGGATGAGAATATGGAGGCTATGGAGAATTGCCTCGATGAATTCTATGCCTGTAATAAGCTTAGGATACTTTGTGAAAAAGCCAATCGCCGGAAAATTCTCAAAAAAGCAAATTCTGGCCGAAAGTTGGAAGAGGAAGTAGGTTTCCTAAAAAGGCATGTCCAATCCGATTTGGTTGGAGCATACTGTGACCTATTCCAGATGATCAATGGAGGAAGCGAAACCGATTTCATCAAAGTAAAGCAATTTGTAGATCAAGAGCCCAAACTCAGAAAAGTGCACCTACAAGAGTTCATCGCCTACCTAATGAACTATTGTATTCGAAAATTTAATGGTGGTGACTTCAGTTTTACCAGACACTATCTGGATTTTATCCGAAAGCTGGAATCCAAAAACCTACTATTGGTGGGAGGTATTTTGGGGATTGGGAGACTAAAAAATACGATCCTCTCACTCCAACTGAACGAGGGTTCTAAAGCAGCTCAAACCTTCCTCGATACATATGGAGCCTTCTTGGATCCCAAGCATAAACCCTATCTGTTGCTTGCACAAGCAGCCATTGACCTTGACCAAGGGAAAATAGACAAAGCACTGGAAGGCATCAAGGAATTTCAGGATTCTGATGTCTACTTACACGACCTCTACTACAAACTAACTTGTGATAAGTTAATGCTTAAGTGCTTTTACGAAAAAAAGGACTTCCCTCCGATTCTCAAGCGAGTAGAGAGTATAAAAGCCTTTGTTCGCTCTAGAAGACGATTACCTGAAGATCGAATAGCTAAGAATGTAAACTTCTTGACCGCTATTGAACGGCTAGCTAAGAATGAAAAGATTTCTATCGAAGAACACGATTTTACGATACCTGATTATCGATGGCTTACAAAAGTCTTAGGTGGTAGTAGTGATCCTAGCACCACCTAAGCGGACCAGCTGCCCTACTTACAAACGGATGGATCCAGAGAAGATTCCCCCAGTATCCGTAATTACATAGACACTATAGATGGCCTTACTCAAACTGCTAAGGTCTGAGAGGCATTCGTAGGAAGAACAACCTGTAGAGGAAAAGACGTTTTGGCCTTGCGAATTCTGGACGTCAATTTGCACAATAGTATCACTTGTGTTGTTGGATCCAGTTAGCATCATCATATCGTCCTCCATGACAATATATCCAGCAGTAAACTCTTCTATAACACAATTTTCGGAGGATACAGTAGCTATTTCCGTAGTCGTCTGACTTCCGATGGATAATAGCATAACTACTTTGACAGCAATCAATAGAGATTTCATAAATGACAGTTTTGCGATGAATAAAATCTCCTTCCCAACCGAAGCAGTTGATTGGGTTTGTTGCGCAACTCGTCCGAAGAACTAAGAGGATGGAAGGAATGACAACAACAAAACTATAGCTAGCCAACTCTGGATGCTGCCAGATTTTACCAGAGTAATTCTGTAAAGACTAACGCTCATATATACGCTACATGGAAATAGACCTGGACATTGCTAACACCTTGTTAGAGTTAGCAGTGAAACAAGGAAATAGAAACGGGGACAGGTTTGGAATAATAGAACTATCAACCCTTGTGAATGAAAAACTGCCAACAGCTTATCGGCCACTCGGACAGCGATATCTCTACGATACCTTATACCTAAACATCCAACAAGCCAAAAAAAATAAGCGATCTACCATCGCAGTAGATCGCTCGTGTATGGATTCCCTTGCCTTTTATGTTGGATTCCAATCTTTGGAGGATTTCATTCAACATGAAAACCCTCAGCTCCCTCAGACAGCTTCATCGATCCTGGGAAACTGGTACAGCATTGTGCGTTGCAATTCAGGTCTCCCCGATCTGTTACTTTCACCTGTCCGAATTTATTTGGGAGAGAACAAAGTAGCGCAAATGCAGCTGAAAGGGCCTCACAGATCCTATCAGGGTAAGATCAAATGGATCGGGAGCAGCATCAGCTGTTTCCTCGAATCTGACGATAAGGCCAAGGCCCTTCACCTTTCCTTCATGTTAGGCGTTGCCAAAGCTCCACGGGTACTAATCGGAGTATTCTCAGGCGTATCTACTAGTGGATTTCCAATTGCTGGGAAAGAGTTGCTTTTGCGAAAAGAGGAAACATTTGAAGAGTTACATAACCGACGAATACCCATAAAGGAAGGATCACTTCCAGCCAGTATATTAGCTTATTTTGAAAAGTACGACAGTTGTTATTTTAAAGTCCGAGAAGTTAGCACCTTCGATTTTCGCGACCTAGAGTAGCAGTGCGTGTTTAATCAAGGCCAGATTAGTCGAAAGTGAGGATTTTTTTAGCTAAGACAGGTCTAACATGGCATAAAATCAAATTTGTCGCTTAAGGGCAATTATGGCTTGGTCAAACATGCTCTACAATAAAACTACCCCCACATCCATAAACATGAATTAGAATGTCTTTGGACATTACTGTTTGAGTGAATAGTTATAATCTTTGTTCCGACTATAACAGCGGTATAGATCTATGTTCGATTTTTAGGTCAGGGACAAGGTGCCATTAGCCACTTATGCAGAATGTGTAAAGATGCTCTTAAAAACCGCAGACACAAGATGTGCGAATATCGATTCCAACACTCTTCTGCCCCCCATTCGAAGCATTGTTGTAGCATCAGCAGTTATTTTAACCATTGGAAACGACTGAAGTACCCCGTTATCCCAGCACCAACTGAATGGTCAGATAAGATTCCGGTGGATTCCAATGGGCTTTGCCTTTTTCATAGCGGAGATATTGAATGGAAGCTTAAAAATCACTTCCACTCGCGCTTTCTACAACTACTTAAGATCTTCGAGCGGCTTACCATGGAGGCTACAAGGGAAGGGCCTACGCAGCCCATTGATCTGAGGGAATGTTATTTCATTGGCCTTCCTCAAAACGCCCCCAAAGGTCGCTCTATTCTGCTAGACAACCTGGATATATTTGGTTCTCTCCACCTGGATTTACAATACTCGATTTTTGAAGATGCACTCTGTATTCGCAAGACTCATCTCAAGGAAGCTCGCGTTGATCTTGACTACTGTCAATTCAAAGGCCTCTGCCAGATTTATGAATCTAAAGTGTGCCAGCTTAACCTCAGCCATGCAGAATTGGGTGGTGGGTTATTGATCAACCATAGTAGCTTTTATGATCTTGTCTCTGCTGATCATATCAAGGCCAAGGGGATATTCGAGTTGTCGAGCAATGCATTCTTTCAGGGAGCATCCTTCCAAAAGGCCCTGCTCAATACTCGTTTTTCGCACGTGGATACCAATCTATTCTATTCCGCCGCTAATTTCAACGATAGCATCATTACGTCGGACAACTACTTCTTGAATAATTACTTCCACAAAGATATTCTGTTGCTAAATGTTGACTTCCAGCAGTCTTTCTCCTTTGCAGATAATATCATCGGAGGTATGATCCGTCTGAAATCCAGGACCCGAAAGATTTCTCCTCAACCAGCTACTTTAGATATACCTCCTCAAAAGAACGAGGCTAGATCCACTGCTAGCTCAATTCAAAACACTTCTCAGTTTGAGGTAATTACACAAAAAATCAATGCCATCAGTAAACGAATTAGGTCAACGAATAGCCAAACCAGCAGTCCCAGCCTAAGTCAGGCAAACGCTCTAGTCGCTCGACATAGAAGCGACCCGGAAAAAGACCTTGATCTTCATCAGGAGACTCAAGTCAATAAGTCTCACGTTATGAACAACGAACAGGAAGCTTTTCATGCTTTTTGTCCTTCGCCGAGGAAGATGCAGAAACAGCTCAAGCTTTGTACAAAGTCCTTACCCAAAAGGGGCTCAAAATTTGGTTTTCGAAAGTTCACCTCAAGACTGGAGATAGCATAATCAATACGATCAACCAAGCCATTCATAGCAGTAAATCAGGGATTGTTCTAATTAGTCCTAATACCTTCACTAATCGTCAGCACTTCCCTATTCTGGAGTTAAACAGTTTGCTAACCAGAGACCTGTACCACAATAAGCCCTTTTTCCCTGTTTATCACGAAATCACACCAGAACAAGTCGCAGAGCAACTGATCCTAATTGGAGACCGCCTGGCCACTAACACCACTCAAGGAGTCGAGGTAGCAGCCAGGAAGTTGATGGAAGCTTTAAAGCAAAAAGGCGTTCTATAAGCTGTTATCCACCACATTGTTGGATAGCAGCTTTCAAGCTTTTCTTCATCTGTCGAGCTTTCTCTATATCATCCATCTGCAATAGGAAACTATTGACTTCTCCACTACCCTTTCCATCATCTTGCCCATGCTGGATGACCTTTTTACGTCCGACTCCCGCAATCTTGACGGCTAATTCTTTACTGCTGATATCAAACTCAATCTTCTCTGGGTCCAAGTTCTTTAGGTCAAAGGTATATTCATGGGTGACAGTCTTTTTGGCCTTCCCTACGGTCTGCTCCAAAGTCCATTCACAACTGTTTTCACTACTCTGGCTTAGCTTTTGTTCATAGAAGGCCACTGGTGTCTGCAGATCTACAGTATGCTCTTGGGCCCAATCAAAGTAAGCGGATTCTCCTGCACCCTTCAGTGCTATATCCGATTTGCAGGTACCAATTACCTTTGGAATCAACTGCTGCAGATACCGTGCGTTCTCTACATCTGCTGCATAAATGGAATGCTTGTTGCTGTATTTATCGAATTGCTCATTGGCAAAAGACTGAAACAGGTTCTGCTTGCTTTCTGTCTGAAGATCAACTGTGATGGTTTTACCCGAAATGGAAACATCTAGGTTCTTATTATCAAGATCATCCAGGTTAAACTTGGTTTCGTGCGTAACGCTTTCCTTCTTCCCTGATTTTATTTGAGTCAGTACTGTTATACAACTGGCCTCAATCGTTTGTCCAACCTTATTACTTCCTCCCTCCATAGCCGTCCCCACATATTCCTTCAGCAAGGCTAGGCCTTCAGCACGATCATTTACTACTGGGACATATTGCCGAAATTCTTCCCTGGCCCATGGGATCATTTTCTGGAGTACATCAACGGTGAGTTTTCCTTCTTCCACTGTCTCTACCATCAATGCAAATTTATTACTGTATCCTTTTAGTGAACCCTTCTTTTGCTGCGTGATGAAGTCTACTTTATCATCTGTCTGTCCCACCACCATCAACTTCTTGCCCTGTACATCAATCGCTATACTATTGGGATTCAGGTCTATCAAATTTATGATGGTCACTTCATCATCTAATAAAAATTGAACTTGCGTGCTAATCGCTTCGCTACGTTCAAATGATTGGCTAAAAAAGTTCTTTCCCACTTTAATATCGTCAACTTGCTCTGCCAGCCAATCCATCCCATTTTCTAATCCCGCCAGATTTACTGTTTCCTCCACTAGTGACCTCGCTTGGGGAATAGCCGTACGGAAAGTGGATTGTAGCGCTCTGGCCTGATCAGCGGAACGGGCGTATAGTGTCAGTGTCTGCGTGTAATTAGCCTGTTTGCTATCTTTGAAATGTTGGATAAACTTTTGCTTATCTACACAGGTGAGTTTCAGTTCGAAATGGGTCTTCTTTTCTGAGTACTCAATTCGATCCTGATCAATATTGCCAAGGTTAAATTGATAGGAATCGTTCGTTACCTTTTTCCCTTTTAGCGTTCTTACCTCCAAAGTGACTAAGTAAGGTTCTTCTCCATCAAATCGAAGGTCATGTTCATATTCCACCTTCTCTAGCGTAACCGTGGATAATTGCCCCTCAATGTTTCTAAGAGTAGTTTCCAATTCATTGGGCGGTACTAAGGGGGAAATCGTTTCTTGACCTAGTAGGTGACTAGCAGATAGTACACAACATAGTAATAGTGCAAAGAAGCGCATAGGATGAAATTTGGTTCTACAATAAGAGTTTACAATGAGACGCCCTGCAGGGGCATACGTCACGCCAACTCCACATTTTTGCTAACAAAAAATTACACAAAAAGGATGAAGGAGACAAGACTCCCCCCTCACTCCATATTGTGATTTAACATTTTCCGGTCGACTGCTCTAACAGACTATTCCGACTGTCACAACTTAGCATTGCCAATAAATACAGGATACTAAAGAAGTCCTTATCTTTGCAGCACTTTTGTAGAAGGGTTAGGATTTTACTAGGGATTTAGAAGTCAGAAGCGAGAAGACAGATTGCTGGGATCGCCAAAGAGCGTAAGTATAAGAATTCTCTCCGTAAAGCGATCTACCTTCTTACTTCTGATATCTAGCAATGGCTAAAGCGAACTTTTTGGGGTCTTTTGCCATTGATATACAGAATACTAAATAGACAAAGGAATGTTTCCAACATATGATGTGATTGTGGTAGGTGGTGGCCATGCAGGTTGTGAAGCAGCAGTGGCTGCAGCCAACATGGGATCCAAGGTTTTGCTGGCAACGATGAATATGAATACGATTGCCCAAATGTCTTGCAACCCAGCCATGGGCGGGGTTGCCAAAGGGCAAATCGTCAGAGAAATAGACGCTTTGGGTGGATATTCAGGCATAGTGACGGATCATACCATGGTCCAGTTCCGGATGCTCAATAAATCCAAAGGGCCAGCGATGTGGAGCCCAAGGGCGCAGAGCGATCGTATGCTCTTTGCCGGCAAGTGGCGTGAAATGCTAGAAGCGCACCCCAACGTTGATTTCTGGCAGGAAATGGTCAATGGGATTGTAGTTAAGGACGGCCGCGTCTGCGGAGTTAGAACTGGTATTGGGTTAGAAATCGAGAGCAAATCTGTGGTCCTGACCAATGGAACCTTCTTGAATGGTTTGATTCATATCGGAGACAAGAATTTTGGCGGCGGACGAGCCGGTGAGCGTGCTGCAACTGGTATTACAGAGCAGCTCCTCGAATTAGGTTTTGAGGCGGGACGGATGAAGACGGGGACCCCTCCTAGAGTAGATGGACGCACCTTGGACTGGGACCGTATGGAAATACAACCTGGCGACGAAAACCCTAGCAAATTTTCTTATACCGACACGCCAAAACTAGCCAAGCAGCTTCCTTGTCACATTGCTTATACCAGTAAGGAAGTTCACGAAACCCTCAAAACGGGCTTTGAACGCTCTCCCCTATTTAACGGCCGAATTAGAGGCTTAGGGCCACGTTACTGTCCATCTATTGAGGACAAGATCGATCGCTTTTCAGATCGAGATCGCCATCAGCTTTTTGTAGAGCCAGAGGGCTGGAACACCTGTGAAATCTATGTCAATGGCTTCTCTTCTTCCCTCCCAGAAGAAGTACAGTACAAGGCCTTACGGCAAGTAGTTGGGTTTGAAAACATGAAGATGTTCCGCCCTGGCTATGCAATAGAGTACGATTTTTTCCCTCCCACACAGCTAAAAGTGAATTTGGAGACGCGCCTGGTGAAAAATCTATTTTTTGCCGGACAGATCAATGGTACGACGGGCTATGAGGAAGCTGCCTGCCAGGGATTGATGGCAGGAATCAACGCCCATTTGAGCATAAAGGAAGAAGAGCCATTTGTGCTGAAACGCTCCGAAGCTTACATCGGAGTATTGATCGATGATCTTGTGAATAAAGGCACCAAAGAGCCTTATCGTATGTTCACTTCGCGAGCAGAATACCGTATTCTGCTGCGTCAAGATAATGCCGACTTGCGCCTCACTCCACTAGCGCACAAGCTAGGTATGCAAGGGCTTGAAGAAAGATTACAAAGGGTGGAAGAAAAGCAAGAAGCTGCCAAATCCATCAAAAAGTTCTTCGAAGAAACGAGCATTTCTCCTGATGATGTCAATGGCTTTCTCCAGGAAAAAGGTACAGCACCTTTGAAGCAAAAGGTCAAAATGCATGGTGTCCTACTCCGACCTCAGATCAATTTAACAGAATTGAGAAAAGCAGTACCTGCCATTGAACAGTACTTAAGTCCCGTTGAGCAAGAATATGTAGATCTAGCGGAAATCAATATGAAGTACGAAGGCTACATCCGCAAAGAAGAAGAAATGGTCGCCAAAATGAATCGCCTGGAGTCCGTCCGACTCACCGAGAATTTTGACTACCAGCAACTGGTTTCCTTATCTTCAGAGGCCAGAGAAAAACTGTCTCAGCTAAAGCCGCGTACTATCGGTCAAGCCAGTAGAATTAGTGGTGTTTCTCCCGCGGATATTTCGGTGCTTTTGGTACACATGGGAAGATAATGGGTCAATTTAGGTTACCTTTTAATTGTCGATACGATTAAGTAGTAAAATTGCTAGCCTATGGAGACTATTGACGAAAAAAAGTATACGGTTGAAGAATACTTCAGCTTGGTTGAAGAAGCGGAGTACAAGTTGGAGTACTACCGAGGACAGGTCTATGCTATGGCTGGAGCTAAGCCTAATCATAACTTGATCAATGTTCAATTAACCAAGACCCTTAGTCTCTTGCTGGAAGATAAAGATTGCTATGTATTTAATAGTGATCAAGCCTTGGCCATTCAGGAGGACAGCTACTTCTATCCTGATGCTATGGTTACTTGTGGCCCTGTAGAGCTAGATAATAATCGTACACGCGTACTTAATCCAATCTTAATCGTTGAGATACTCTCTAAAGGTACTAGAGGCTTCGATAAAGACCGTAAGTTTGACCTCTATCGCGAAATCCCCTCTCTTAAAGAATACCTACTACTGGATTCCGAGTCCATCGGCTTCCAGTCGTTCTTCAAAGAAGAAGGCGATTTGTGGCGAATTTCATCTGGTTATTCCATTGATCAGACCATCCCACTCTACTCATTGGATCTAGAAATTCCACTTGAGCGGATTTATAAGAAGATATTACCATTCGAAAACTAGTCTCAATTCAACAATTTGGCACCTAAAATCCTTTTAACCAAGGATTAAAATATCTTCCCAAAGCTCTTCGTTATTACAATTTGGGATAAGAGCACGTCTAAATTTCTGCTGCCTGACAACCAACACTTTAG
>CAJXPD010000351.1 GCA_913057785.1 uncultured Lewinella sp.
CGGGACTGTGGAAAACTGTTCCTTTACCATTACGATTAATGATACTGAAAATCCGCAATTAACCTGTGTGCCAGATATCGTTGTACAAAATGATCCTGGTTCTTGTACTGCCTTTGTAACCTACGAATTGCCAACTGCCACCGATAATTGTCCAGATCCCACAGTTATTCTGGATTCAGGAATAGGCTCCGGAAAGGACTTCCCGATCGGAGTTACTCAAGAAGTCTATAGCGCAACAGATGCAAGTGGTAATGTGGTGGTTTGTGTATTTACAGTTACTGTAGAAGATAATGAAAACCCAATCATCAGCTGCCCAGCTAATGTAGACGTTAGTTGTGATAGTTCTACAGATACAGCCAATACTGGTTTTGCTACGGCCACGGATAATTGTGGAGAGGTAAGGGTGGAAGTATTAGAGGAAGTAGTGATTCCAGGAAGTTGCGAGGATGAATTTAGCATTGAGCGCACATTCATTGCTACTGATCAATTTGGTAATACAAGTACGTGTACACAAACTATCAACAAATTGAAAGATGAAGAAGCGCCAATATGTACGAATTGTCCTACTGATGCCACTGTATCTTGTAATGATATCCCTGCGCTTCCAGATTTAATCATTACAGATAACTGTGATCCTAACCCAACGATTACAGTAGAAGAAGTATCGACTCAATTTAGTGATGAAAGTTGCTCGGAGTTTGAATATACCATTACGAGAACCTTCACCTTACTTGATCGATGCGGTAATACTGAAACCTTAACTCAGGTTTTGACCGTAGTTGATGATGAGGCCCCGGCAATTACTTGTCCAGAAGACATCAGGGTAAGCTGTTCAGATATTGATTTGCCGGAAATTACTGGAATGGCTTCGATTGTGGATAATTGTGATCCTAATGCAAGACTTTCCTTTGAAGATGTAATTACTGGTGGGAGCTGTGATTTAGAATGTCAAATTACCCGAACTTTCACTGCTGTTGATGCTTGTGGAAATACGAGTAATTGTGTTCAACAAATTACCAGTTCTTCTTTATCATTGATTAAAGACGCTTTGGACACGGATATCAATGGAGATGGGATTGCTGATCCAATTCGAATTGGAAATGTCCGAAATCAATTGATTGTCAATGCTGAGAATACAGATTGCCTTTTGGGTTGGTTACCAGCGTCTGGAGATGTTCCAGCTGTTTTGGAAAGTGGTGCTTTTGACACCGACGAGGCTTGTGGGATTAGTTCAGATTTATTAGATGATGAAGGGCATATTGTGAATCCTTTACTAGGAGAAATACTTAATCTATCTATCAATATCAGGTTAAATCCTGCCTTAGGTAGTACTTTACTAAGTGAATTAGATTGTGAATTTGCCCCAGTTTTGAATCAATTCTTGCGCAGTGATGCGACGGTCAATCGATTCCTGCGATTAGCTAATCTAGTAATTGGAAATACTACAGGTCCTACTATTGTAGATGAAATTTATGCTGGAATTCAGTGTATTAATGCTAGCTATGATAGATGTTCCTTAGGTGAAAATCAAGCCTTAATTAATCCAGGTGTTGCTAATTCCTTCCAATTGGAACAAGCATCAAGTAGTAAGGAGGCTGTTACGGATTCAAAACTTACCGTATTCCCTAATCCAACCTTCAATACCGTGCAAGTAGACTTAAGTGATTATGAAGGTCAGAGAGGGCTGATACGTGTTCAAAACCGACTTGGCCAGGTATTGGAATCGATACAGTTGGAAGGTATCGAAAGCCTATTACCTATAGAACTTGGGAAATATGGAAATGGCTTGTATTTAATTAGCCTACAATTAGAAGACAGAAAACTGATAACGACTTCCGTTATTGTAATACAGCATTAATCGAAAAAAATAGAATTTAAAATCGGACTTCCGGAGCTCAGCTTCGGAAGTCTTTTTTGATTGTTTACCAGCAGGTGTGGCGCATGTTTAGCGGGTGGAAGTCCCACATTCATTCGGTAAGGTATGAAGCCTGAGGCGCAAGCTGAAGGCAAAGTACTAACCTGACGAACAGAAGTCACATAAGAGGTAGACGGTCTAATATTTGGCTATCAGTATATCTCAAACTCTACCTCTCCTAAGATCAAATCCACCAACTCTTCAATATCCTTGGCCTTAGGTATCTGCAATACAATCGGATCTTCATCTCCGTGAAACAAGCGCAACTCAATGGTGATTGAATCCCCAGAGGTATCATAAATTCCCGCCAGAGAATAGGCATTGGGATAGCTATTCACATCTACATAAATGAGGTTGGCGTCAGCGCCCTGAGCCGAGGACTCACGAAAGGCGGCTTCTAGCTTGTCGGACAAGTGGAGATCATCTTTGAAAGTGGTTTTGTTGAGGAAGGTGCTGCGAATCATTACCGGCTTTTTGTTGCCAATGGGAATATTCGCTTTAGCAGACTCATCTAAAATGCCGATATCAAAGCTGGCGCCTTGCCCTGGGAAACCGAGCATGGGGGTTTGAATGCCATTGATGGTGGCCGCCAATTCAGGGACTTGATCCCGGGCGTATTGGAATAGCCTCATGACATCCACAATGTCTTTTCCTCGATCATCTTTGCGAGTGGCGACCCCTAGCATCCCTTGTAGTAGGGCGTAGGTCAATAGGCCCTGGCCATATTCACTGGCTTCATAGCTAAGCTTATCAGATGCACTACCCGCCAGAATGAACATGCCGGTACGGTCTTTCATGCGATCCAGGGCGCGAATTTGGCTGGAGTTGAGTCGTTTGGAGCCACCGGTCAAGTTTTCTATGACTTGGCCTGAATTGCAGGCGTCGATCACGAGTACTTGTTTTAAGGCCGGGATGTCATTGATCCACTTCGTCATTTCACGACTGGAGATGGTGAAGGCATCGAGCGTCGCGGGGTCATTCAAATCATCTTCACTACTCACACCTTGGGTCAGATAGTAGAACTGTGTTTCCTCGGTCCCTCCTTTACTCACTCCATGGCCGGATAAATACACCATGATAATGTCCTCTGCCTTGGCTTTTTGCTTGATCTTACTGAAGATGTTCTGAATGTTAGTTTTGGAAGCAAAGTGCCATTGTATGGGACTGTCTTGAAAGTCGTTGGGCTTGACCTGATCCGTAGAAAAGCAATACACTTCTAAACTATCTCCATTTTGGAATAAGGCCGTCCCAATGGACTGCATCGCCTTGGCCATCATTTTAGCATCTTGATCGGCGTAAGCGAGATCGAGTTGATCACCAGTATACTCGGAGGTCCCAACCGCGATCATATACAATTTCGGCCGAGCTCTGCCGATCCAATCTGGGCTGGTATTGGTTGAGTTGAGTTGTCCCTTGGAACTGGGGTCGGGGCGATAGGGTAGGTCGATAGAACGACTTTTCAACCAACCTCTTTCGTTATAGGCTCTCAATGAAATGATATTGATACTGTCGGGGTGTTGCAGTAAGTAATTGCGATGTTGCGCTAAATCATATTGGATGATACTATCTCTCTTGCCATTGGTCAGGCGGGGTAGGGGATTAATCTCTTCTTCGACTTCCTTACCATTAATGAATATACTCAATTGGCCAATACCGCCATTGCGTGCGTGCAGTTTCACCTGCAGCTCATCCTGCTTTATTTGAGCTTCCACTTTTGGATAGAGTTCCACTGTTTGGAAAGCTTCGACTGGCCGCATACGCTCATTGGCATAGCCCATGAGTTTAGGTAGTAGCCCTGGTTCGTAATATCTGCTTTTCAATTGTTCCAGTTCAATCACCTCCCATTCTTGGCCATAGGGGACTACATAGTGCAACTCTAGTATGGCGGCTGGCGAAGCATCGAACAAGCCATTGGGAGAGGTGATCACCCAATCGGTAGAGTCAAGATGGAATAGCGTTGCCAATGCCTCTATTTCTTGCGGCTGTGAGTCGGAGGATTGTTCACCAATATCCCACAGTTTAGTCATTCGATCGTCGCTACTACTAGCCAGCAAACGCCCATTTTTAGCGCTCGCCAGTGTATTTAAATTTGCTCTATGGCCTTTCAGGGAATGTGTTTCGTTCAGCCATGCCCCTTGTTTCTGATGTAAGGGGACAGCGTATCCTGCTGAAGTAGATTGAGTAGCAATACCATGTCCATCTAGCACCGCTAGTTTTGGAGACCCTAAACGTCCAATGCAAGTGTCTGCCTCGGTCAGGGGCTGATTTTTTTCCATATCCCAATTCTCTACACAGGCAAAAGATTCGCCAAAATGAGATTCTGACATGCTATAGAATCGACTAAAGTAGCGGCCACTTTCATCTAGCAGGGTGTGGGAAAGGATCGGCTGGAGACCACCGAACTTAGAAGGATTAGCAGGTATGGTGGAGACTAATTTTCCATCTTGTGTTTCCCTAATTTGAGTTTTCCCGGATTCGTCGGTCAGGTAAATATGGGACCCATCCTTTGAGAAGAGCAAAGTACATCCATAGGGACAATCAAAGGGAGTTGGATCTGCATTCCCCGCCAATTTAAGGCTTACTTTCCCCGTGTTGAGCTCCCAAATAATTAGTTCATTATTGCTACTTGTACCTGCCAATTTTTGACCATTATTGGAAAAAGCCAATGACCTTTCATGGATTTGATGACTGGCTAAAGATTTTTTTATGTCAAGTGATTTGGCATCCCAGATATGGATACTATCCGAATCCGTACTCAGGAATATAGATTTATCATTTGAGTACTGGGTTCCATACCGCCAAGTCTCGGGGGCTTCAAATGAATGCTGTATACGTCCACTATTCAAATCCCAGATGCGTACCTTATTGTCATCTGCTTTGGTCAGGAATCGTCGATCATCTGCAAAGAACTCATTCTGTTTTACTGTTTTCAACCTACTTTTACCAATCTCATTTAATAATTTACCGGTAGCAACATCCCAAACTCTTACAATGCCGTCTCGACTCCCGGCTACTAGCTTTTTTCCGTCTGCTGAAAAGGCCGCATCTAGTACGCCCGAATTTGGACCAGCAAAGGTGGTGACTATCTCATTATCCTCTAGATCCCAAAGTTCCATGGTGCCCGACCCATAGTTGGTCATCCTAATGATGCCTCCACTGGATTCCTGTATCATATCGCCGGGTGTTTCCACCAGAATCTGATTACCTGAAGATGCATAGGCTAAAAACTCTTTAGAATCAAATGGATTGAAAGGTACTTCAAGGGACAGCGTGTCAATAAAGGCCTTTTGCGTACGGGACCAAACCAAGAGTTGAGCCGCTGAGCCATCGCCATTTTGTATTAAAACTCGTTGTCCATCTAGAGAAAAGGCCTTGGCGCTGAATGAGGAGGACTCTCCCGCTGGCAAACTGATTTCTTCTACTGTTTTCCCTGTCTTACAATCCAAGACGAAGATCGCTGGATTGGATGCTCCATACTCGCTTTTACTGAGCAAAAGATTTTGTTCCGCATGAAAAACACCATCGTTTTCACTTGGTAAAGGATTGGATTGGGTAAGCCTTTTGGTAGCCAAAGACCATTGCTGAAGCGTATCGCCACTAACGATAAATAGGTCCCGATCATCACCGGAAAGTTGAGCTCCTCGGAACCAACCATTGCCAGTAGGTTTAATATGAAAAAGCGTATCCTGGGTGAATAGGTCCCAGCTAGTAATCAGTCTAAAGCTACTTGCCATGAACCTTTTGGAATCGGACGTGAATTGCAAATCTGACAACCCACTGTACTGCTGCGTGAAGATATTGGCGCCAGTCTCGGTCAACCAGAGGTTGATCACGCCATTGTTATCTCCGGATAGAATGTATTTGCCATCTGGGGAGATAGCGATCGTTGTCACCGGATTGACATGCCCCACTGGTACAACAAGGCTAGGTGTTTGTGCAAATAGGGGGGAAGCAGAAAATAGAATAAGAAATAATAGTAGTCTGTTCATTTGTAGGTAGTCTTGAATACTAATAAGGGGTCGCGGACTTCTGCAATTTACAATATGAGCGGATGATTCCTTAGCAAAAAGGGAATCGAGGTAGGCTATTCTATCTCAAATAAAAGTTCGCCCTCAATCAATTCCACTAATTCCTCACTTGAATTCGCTGGCGGTATCCGCAGATCTGCGACGGGTTTACCACCTTTGAATAGCTTTAGTTTAATGGTGATTTTCTCCCCAGAAGTATCATAGAGGCCCGTTAAGGAATAAGCATTAGGATAGGAAGATACATCGACATAGATCATATCGGCATCAGCGCCTTTTTGAGATTCTTCGATGAATAGCTGTTCTAGTTTTTTCGCAATCTGTAGATCGTCGGTGAAAGTAGTTTCATTTAGGAAGGTACTGCGAATGATTACGGGCTTCTTGTTCCCAATAGGGATCTTTGCTTTGATTGAGTCAGGCAGGAGGCCTATAGGGAAGCTAGCCCCTTGCCGAGGGAAGCCTAACATGGGGGTTTGTATGCCATTGATACTCTTAGCTAGTTCGGGTACTTTATCGCGCGCATATTGGAAAAGTTCCATGACATCAAGGTCACCCTCGGCTCTCCCCCGCATACCTTCCAGTAGGGCATAGGTGAGCAAGCCTTGGCCAAACTCGCTGGCTTCGTAGCTTACCTTGTTAGAGGCACTGCCCGAAAGGATAAAGAGCCCTGTACGATCCTTCATGCGATCCAAGGCGCGGATTTGGTTGGAATTAAGGGCTTTGGTGCCAGCCATGAGGTTGTCGACTACCGAGCCGGAATTGCAAGCATCAATGATAAGTACCTGCTTTAGTGCTGGAATCTTATTGATCCATTGTGTTAGCTCATTGGAGGAAATAGTGTAAGCCGTAAGTGTGGCCGGATCACTCAGATCATCCTCGCTCGCAACGCCCTGTGTTAAATAATAGAACTCCGTTTCATCTTTACCTCCTCGGGTTACACCATGTCCAGATAGATAAACAACGACCACATCTTCGGCTTTAGCTTCCTTTCGAATACTTTGAAATACGCCTTCTACCTGTTGTTTTTTCGCATCGTGCCAATGGATAGCTGAGCTTGTTAAAGTTGAGTGACTAGGAGGTGGCGCGGTGGAAAGACAATGTACCTCGAGGCTGTCACGATGCAAGGCCCGTCCGGCTAACTGAAGCGCCTGTGCCATCATGATGGCGTCTTGATCGGCGTAGGAAAGGTCAAGTTTATCGCCAGCATATTCTGAGGTTCCGATACAGACTACATATAGCTTCGGTCGCAGTTTTTGCCTGTCGCTGGGTGCTGATTCAGTACGTCCTGTTCCTTTGGTAGAAGGAGATTTTGCTTGGTATTCTAGGTTTACAGCCCTGCTCTTTAGCCAGCCTTCCTCGTTGTAGGTCCGGATACTGATGATATTCGTACTATCTCTGAGTAGGTAATTCTGAAAGGGTAGGAGGTCGAAAGTAAGTGTGCTATCATATCGAGGACCTTCAAAACGCCTGGGTAGCAGATTGGCTTCGGACTCGACCTCTTTTCCATTGATGAAAATACTCACCTTTCCAATTCCACCATTTCGTTCCTTTAGCTTTAAAGTAAGTTGGTTCTTGAGAATTTTAGGATTGATGATCTGAGGGTATAGTTTGACCGTGTCAAAATCAGCGACAGGTCGGATTCGATCTTCGGAAAAACCCAATAGCTTTTGTAGTAGGCCAGGCTCGTAGTAGCGCGTTTTGAGCTGCTCCAGTTCGATAACTTCGTATACATTATCATAAAAAACGACATAGTGGAGTTGGCGCATGGCACCAGGGGAAGCATCGAATAAGCCTCCTGGCGTAGTGACCACCCAATCGCTACTGTCTACTATGATCAAGGTTGCGATTTCTTGATCCGATAGTTTGTTTTTACAGATTATCTTACCCTGTCCTGTTCCCTGCAAGATAAATGACGGTTTTGGTTGTGGCAGCTCCGTCAGTCTTAATTGATCCTGCCAATCATAGCAATCAGGGGGTGTCTTGGAGATACTCACTTTCTCTAATTGAAAATCCCAAGTGTTGACTAGGTCGGCATCGTCTTTGATGGCAATTTGATACGGTATAGATTCGAGGGAATCGGCATTACAAACCCTTAGCGCTGCTATGGCCTGCGCCGTATTAGCTGGATTTCGATAATGAGTTACTACCTTGCCCTTTCTATCAAAAAGCTTGGCAGTTCCATTTTCAAAACCCATCAATATGTATTGACCATCGGGAGAAAATCTAACTGCAGACATGCCCAGAGAAGCCTTGCCAAAAGATAGAACAGCTTTGCCTTTTAAGTCCCACATTACAGCCTCATGTTCCTGATTGTAGGTGATAAAATGCTGCCCATCGGGGGAAAATGGGTCGATAAAACCACGTCCCAAAAAGGGGAGCGCTGCATCTGGTAATGGAGTCCTAGTACGGGTAGATCGATCCCACAGGGACACAGGGATATCCGCATATTGGCTACCAAACAGTATGCGATTGCTGTTAGCGGAAAAGCCTACGTAGGAGGGTTCGCTAATCGGTATAGAATCCACGACTTCTCCTTGGGTATCTAACAGTTGAACACTGGCCCATTCTTCCGGCTCGTTACAAAGAATTAATTGTCGGCTGGGGTTTCCATTTTTGCTTTCTGAACAAAAGGGGGTAACAGCAATGAGGACTGAGGATAATTCATCAAGAATTGCTCCTTCCTTATCCTCTCCCGTTTCAACATTATTGGCATAGACAGCAATTTCAGGTTTAACAGATATGAGATGTGGGGCGGAGAAGAGGGGCTCTTCACAAGTACAATCCGGTGCTAGACGTACCTCGGCATTTGGGGTTCCTGTATTAAAGGCGTGTAAAAGACTTCCGTCGTAGGCGCGTAGCCGCATGGTAGCATCACCACTTCGCATTAAAACGCCTTTCCCCGAGGGGGCAAGTCCTGTCCAGATCGAATTTTTTTCTTCCCCCCCGAAGGTCTTCAACGCATAGCCTTCGAGGTCCCACAACTTAGCAGTCCCATCAGCACTGCCCGTCAATATCGTCTGCCCATCCGCCGAAAAACCGACATTGACGATGGCATCGAATTGACCAAGCGGCAAAGCCAGTTCGAGTTTTTGACACCAACATGCACTGGCAAATAAAAGGGATAGACAAAGGTGAAGATATTTCATGTTATGCTTGGGGCTTATCCTTTTTCGACGGTATCCAAGAAATGATTCTTTTTTGCAAACAAGCGAAGCAGGAAATAGAGCAGTAGCCCCGTTGGACCCAGCATAAAACTAAGCAAGAGGCATGGAATGGTTAGGTAGCGATTTATCCCATGCTTCTGCGCATCATTTACAATAAACCAACCCACCATCAGATCGAAGGCGAGATAGTGAATCCACCCCATGGCCACAGCTGAGGGCTCCGTGAAGAGCTGCATCACGCCTTCCAAACTACCAAAGCTGCTGAAGTCTAGAGATCCAATACCCTGTAGTAATAGTATGGCATAAAGGACGGATAGAATGGTCACGATCACTCCTACCACAATTCGGCCTGTCCATTTCCAAGTGGGGGCGATGATTAAAAGGAGCCATGCGGGGAGGACCATGGTATTGGCGATTTGGAAGAATTGATCTGGTGACATTGGGTTATTATTAAGTGTTATTGATTATGCTAGATTCGAATTATGGGAGTAAACCTACGCATCTTCTAAAGATGCTTTCTCCTGAACATTCCAGCCGATTTCCTTTCGGACAAAATGAGCCACTACTAAGGCTGAAAGGAGCAGATAACCCGCAATAAAGTAACTACCTCCCGGCAATATTGCATCGAGGCCGAACCAACTTCCCGTTTGAAAAATAATGATCAAACCAATTAGTGATTTAGCCGCTTCCATCCATATGGCATTAGGGTCTCTATCCATCAAGCTGGTATAACTGTAGACCATCAGAAACATAAAAATACCATATAGGAAGATCCCAGGGCTGCCGATATCCACAATGCTGTAAAGGAGGTGGAAAAGCATGAAAAGTAACATGCCGAACTGCGTCCAAGACCAAATTTTTAGTCTCCCTGATGCCTCTGTGTCGTATTTTTGGAAGTGTTTCGGATCTGCGGTTTGGATTGGAAATTTTTCGTTTACATCGGCAGGGCGCCAACCAGTCGGCATGAACCAAATCCGGATCTTATCCCACCAGCTCCGGGCACGCCAGGCATCTCTAATCAATAGCCAGATGTGATTCAGGTTGATTCGAATGGGGTTCCAAGTATTGACCTGGCGGGTCACACCAAAAACACAAGGTTCTTCCTCCAATTCTTCCTGAAAGGTGCCAAACAGCCTGTCCCAGATGCAAAATACCGGGGATAGGTTTTTGTCTTTATAAATCTCATTGATCGCGTGATGCACTCGATGTTGTGAAGGGGTGACGATGATATATTCCAACCACCCCAACTTGCCAACATGGATGGTATGGTACCAAACTTGCACGAACAAATGAAAGGGGGTGACAATCGCTATGATTTTGGGGGGTACGCCCAGCAAGGCGGCAGGTAAAAGGAAAAAGACGCTGATGTTGACGAATTTGGAAACCGACTGTCGCAAAGCGGCTGCCATGTTGAATTCTTCTCCTGAATGATGAATCACGTGTCTATTCCAAAATATATTGACATGATGTGCCAAGCGATGGTACCAATAGGTTGCAAAATCTAAACCCAATAAAGCCAAAACATAAGTTAACCAGTTGACTTCTCTCCCAACCAATGCGAAGTGAGTGAACATATATCCATAACCAATGATTACTACCGTTAAGCCTAACACACTTTTGAGCGCATTGGTCATGCCAGCGCTAAGGCTAGATATGGTATCCATGGCCCGAAAGTTGAAATTACCTTTGGCGTAAGCATACATGGCTTCAAGTACAACTAAAATAAAAATGGCGGGGATCAGAATGAGGAATACATTGGCAGCAGCTTGCATAATGATGGGTCTTAATTGGGTGTTGGTTCTTTGACCAATCTCGTGTTTGAAGACACTCAAAAATGAAAT
>CAJXPD010000352.1 GCA_913057785.1 uncultured Lewinella sp.
AAAATTCGGGATGACTCATGTTATTGTATACTATATTTCTAGTCTTGACGGTTCTTCAAAAAATCAAATACTTCCTTATTACTATACACGTTCCAGGCACTGAATTGATAGAGCAGATTCACTTGTTCTTTGGTGAGAGAGATTCCTTTCCAGAGCCCATTTTCTCCGATGAGTTTATAGAGCGGGAATTCTGGAAACGCCCCTTCTGGACCGGCACATATCTGTTCTTTCACCTCTACTGGCAACTGATCTTCCCATTCAGGTACAGATTCATTATATACCCACAAAATTGTTACTTCTTGATTGGGTTGGATTCCCCACCATTTGTTTTCTACAGTTCTTAAGGTAGTTTTGGCAATCACTGATTGCTTGTTCAGCTTGGCATTGCGGAGGCTGTCATATACTTTGGTAAAATCTGATTTCTTGAACACCTGATTTTTTGTTTGATTCCCAATTTTATATCCAAATAGCGGAAATAAATCGGAGGAAACCTGACTGGCTAAAGGAGGGCATTCTGCAGTTGGTGTGATAGAGACATCCAAAGGTGTATCGGTATTGATAAACACCACTACTTTTTCGACTCCACGTTGTAAAAGGGAAATCAATCCGAAGTTTTCTAGATTGCCACCGTCTGTAAAACGATATCGATCTGCATTGCCGACAACTCCATTGGATGAAATGGGCCAATATTCTTCTTCAGGAATCATTTGATCCGCAGAAAATGGTGTCAATAGATAGGAAGCTACTTGCGCTATCAAACTAGAGCTAAATAGGGCTCCATACGCTGCGCTGCTGGTTCCTGTGGCATCGACAGCTTCAAAACGTTGTTTTGCTAGTTTAACCTTCAGTTGGGTTCCATCGTTAGAAAGTTGTCTCTTTTGAGAACGCAACAATTCACTTCCAAACCCAAAGGACTCTACAAATCCCCCCCCTGCATTAAAGCTTATCGTTCTACCTGAAAGTAATTCGGTATCCGTCACGCCAATGGAGTTGTTCGAACCGATGTATAAAGGGGTGTAATTGAACACGGATAAGTTCTCCGGATTTTTGAGCGGTAAATAACGGCTGGGTGCCAATAGACTAGAATTCACGATTAGGAAAGGTCGTTTACTGTCTCCTTCCTGATGGTGAACTGTAATAAAATCATCAGTCTTTAGCTTTCGGTTTCTAGATAAAATATCATTCTTACTCTGATCATTCAGGGTAAAATATTTAGGGTGTTTTGGATCGTATAATCCATAGGGTGCTAGGTACGTGCTCCCCACAGCATCAATCCATGCGTAATCCATCTTTTGAAGGATACCGAAGGTCAAACTCCCCTCAGTCAATCGCAGCAAGACATCATCGACTAGATGCTTTGTAATCACTTCCCCCATAAAGCCCTCCGGCATATACTTTAAGGTATCCAGGGTAATTTTTTGGGGATCTTTAATGATGTTTCCTAATAATTGATCGTCATTTTCAGCTCCGGCATTGTAATAGGTAAAGATGGTTGAGGCCCAAGATCCACCTGATACCGCTGAAATGTATCCAATATCGTCCCAAAGATCAAGTTCGCGTAAGCCTGCCATTTGCCCAAGCGCCAAATTCATTGCACGTGTCCCTCCTCCAGAGAAACAAACTCCTGTAGACGGGAGGTTTAATCTAGCCTCAGGAAATTCTTCTTTGGTTGCAGCACTTTCCCAAGCAAGGATAGTTGCTTTGGTTCGGCATCCTATGCAGAAGAGAAGGGAAAAGCTCAGTATTATTAGAAGCTTTATAGGGGAATTCGAAGAGTTGGTTAATGATTGCATGGTATATCTATTTTGACTTCAATATAAAGATCTTCAATAGATTATACATGAGTAATTCTACCTGTATTTAGCTCGTTTTAATGCTTTTTTACAAGATGTGAATCTTAGTGAGTATTAGCGTGATAACGAGTTCCTCCTTTTTGTTGAAAGAGCTTTGCGGGTGCTTTACCAATCCCTGAACTTGCGCCCGGAATCAATATCCTTTTATTCATTGCTAATTTAGTTTTTGTTCAAGCTCAATAAATTATCAACTCCATTAGCTGTGTAAATTTGTTGGGTAGTTTGATGCAGAGATTTATTGTAATTTTCAATTGGTTCTCTTAAGCCCATAAAATCAACAACCGTTCTAAATGGTTTTTCTCCGTGCGGCATTTCTACTAATGCCACAACTGCATCAGCTACGGCTTGTGGAGATTGCTGCGGATTGGTTTTAATGTAATCAACATAGCCTTTTAAAGAAGCATCTGGTGCATGAACCATGTCGCCATAACCTTCATTTCTTGTTTCATCACTTGGTCGCAACATTCCTCCCATAAAGGCAGTCGGCATGCCTCCTGGTTCTATAATGCAAGATTCTATTCCAAACCCTGAAAGCTCTGCACGATACCCCTCGGCTAATGATTCTAAAGCGTATTTTGAGGCGCAATAAATGCCTAAAAATGGAGTGGTTACCCTTCCAATACAACTTGATGTATGCAATATGGTTCCTTTGCCTTGCTTTCTGAAATGCGGTAAGACTGCTCGCATGAGTCGTTGTACACCAAATACATTGACCTCAAAAACCCGTCGCATATCTTCTGCGGTAAACATTTCCTGAATACCGTTTGCTCCTAAGCCTGCATTGTTGAAAACAATATCCAAACCGCCTAAGACTTCAATAGATTTTTCAACTGCCTCATTGACACTTGTTTCATTGGTCACGTCCATTTCAACCAATGTCACACCTATCTCTTGAAGTTCTTGGGCAATAGCTTCGTTTTTACCCTTGGTTGAACGCATAGTTCCGACAACTTGATAACCTTTTTCGACTAGAGATTTACAGCTTAATGACCCAAATGCTCCACTTGCTCCTGTAACTAAAACTTTCTGACTCATGATTATTTGAATTGTTGTGTTAAAAATTTTGACAACACAAATATCAAAGACTCAGGTATAAAAGATTAACACAGAATAAGGAGGGTCTAACACATTTTAGGAAAGTTCGATTTGGTCAGTTGTCTCTATACGCTTGTGGTGTCATGCCTGTTTTTGATTTAAACATGCGGCTGAAATAGTGAGGGTAATTAAAACCAAGGGAATAGGCTATCCCACTAATAGAATCGTTAGAACCTATCAATAAATCCTTAGCTTTTTCTACTAAGAACTCATTAATATGGTCTTTGGCGGTTTTTCCTGTTTCCTTTTTTAGTAAATCACTCAGATACCCTGCAGACACATGACATTCATTAGCTAAATAAGCAATATTGGGCTGTCCCAAGTCAAGGATTCTATTTGTCTTGAAATATTCTTTTAGTAGTGTTTCTACCCTTGAGACTATATCCTTATTCTGGGCAGAACGGGTGTTGAACTGACGCTCATAAAACCTTGAACAATAGTTCAATAACAATTCAATATTGGATATCAATACCTGTCGGCTATGGTTATCTATCCTTGCTTTAATTTCTTCTTCAATCATCTTGATGCAGGTGTTGACCGTATTCTGTTCTTGCACTGAAAGGTGCAACGCCTCATAAACCGAATAAGAGAAAAAATTGTAATCATCTATTTTATTGCCCAATGAAGCGTTTCTAATTAAATCAGGATGAAAATAAAGCATCCAACCTTGCACCTCATTTAATGCCTGTGGTTTGTTCAAAGTGATCACTTGATTAGGGGCTGTAAACATCATTACCCCCTCATCAAAATCATAATGATTTCTACCATAGTTTAAGCCACAGCTTTTGTCTTTTAGAGCAATACAGAACAATTCTGATGAAATTTTCACACCTACCGATTCTTCCCCGTAAGCCAATTTTGACGTATCAATAATGGTAATCAAAGGATGTGTTGGTTTTCCAAATCCCATGTACTCGTGTAATTGACCAATTGATTTATGATTTACCATATCTAATTTTTCGTCAAAATTCTGATTATTTAAAATTCTCCCCTAACACTTTTTCCGGATGGTTGAACACTTTTTGTTTTTTTAAAAAGGGCTGCGAACGATTCGACTCTCCGGGATGCCTCCAGTATCTCTGTTTTCCAATATCGGTTTCTATTCGCCCTAAATCAAAATCCTTTATAACCAAGATCTCATTTGTTATACAAGCAGCATGGTCTCATACGCTTTATTACTAGTTCGTGCCGTTCTCATTCACTTTGTCCAAAAGTCAATAAATTATTATCCGGATCAAGAAGAGAAAACTCTTTTTGGCCCCAAGGTTTTGATTCTAAAGGGCCATTTGGATGAATACTAATTTCATCTTCTAAAAGTGACTGATACAGTCTTTCGATATCACTTGTTCGTATATATACTTGGCCATAATTTTCTTTTGGGTTAAGTCCTTTGAATTCAAAAAAATGAATCTCTATTTCATCTTTTTGAATCATAATGTAATCTCCATAATCACCGATTTCCTTGAATCTCAATTGACCTACGTAATAATCTTTCGTTTTAACCTTATCCCGCATAGGTAGTTTCGGGCTTATTTTATTTAGCATTTTGTGTCGTTTATTAGTAACACTCAATTTCTATCTTCTTTCTGAAAATCTTAATTCTGTCCCCTATCGAAATCTTTCCACAGTTGTTAGTTTTCATCAAGTTATTCCGAACTAAGTAGGTCCGTCACATCGTGAAGAAGCCAACTTCCTCATGTTTCAGTAATTATTCCATCTTTCAATCGAAGAAACTCCATAGCTTCCCACCTGATATTTTTGTCAGCAGCCTCTATGCCCATAAAGGTATCTTTATGAGTTGCATCAAAGATAACCCGAACGGCTAATAGGTCGTCATCTTCAACAATATCTTCAATTTTCACATGTAAGTCAGGGAATATTCTTTGTGCCCCTTTGATAATGTCGGCACATTCTTGATTGGTTCGTGCTCCTCCTACTCGATGTTCCATATAGTCAGCAGCGAACAAGTCCATTACATACTCTGCAGATTTTACTCCACTTTAAAACCATTCTTTAGCAAGAATTCGTCAGTAAGCCTTCTTCTTTCATCCAGATCCTTTTGGGAACTTCCTCTAAAAAAATGTCCTGCACCAGCATATGAACGAGAAGTGAAACCATTCTTGGTTTTTTGAATGGCATCTCTGAACTTTTCAAATTCAGAAAATTTAACCATGTCATCGTCCTCGCCATGGAAGGCTAGAATGGGTGGAAGGTTTTATCTATCAGATATAGTGGTGAGATTGTACTAGTATCGTAATTGATGTTGTAGACTTCCCTACCTGCTATGTCGTATGGGCAAGAACCCAAAAATTATGGCATCGGGTTTTGAACTATACTTTGAGGTCACTCCAAAATTTTCAGGGTTTTCAATCATACTTGAAACCAAGGCTAAATGAGCTCCTGCAAAAAACGTCTGCCAAAATCTTGTTCGGGTCAATTCCTAATTCCTTTGTATGTTCCCTTACCCAAGCTATTGCTGTCAATGCATCACCTACCGAAGCTTTTACATCTGTACCTTGGATATTCTTGAGACAATAGTCAAAGGTGATAGCTACCCTTCCTTCTTCTGCGGAATCCTTAGTAGATCCATATATCCATTCAGGCATTCTAATTGCCCAACTACCACCGTAAAGAAATAGATGGGCTGGCTTTGCCTGCTTTTTATCGTGATTTTCCGGATAAAAAATATGAGCCTTTGATTGTGATGTCATCCACCTTTTTGTAAACTCTCAATTTTTTAATCAATACTCTTTAAAGCAAAACCTTGAGCTAACCCTTAAATTTATACGCTGTTAATGTATTGTCAAATAGAGAAGGAACTATAATCATATCTTTATGCGGAATGTATTCGAAATCTGCGCAGTGTAATCCTGTTGACGCAGTATTTGCAAATTCTATAATTTCTCCATTTTCATCAATTAATCTCATTCCTTTTTCGTACAAAGAAATTAGAAGTTGATTCCCCCTTTTTTTAATACCATCTATATTACCTTCTCCTAAATGGTAAACATTTGAAATCTGTTTGGTTTTTGTATCAATGGTTTTGAGAAAGCCATCTTCATTTACACCAATGTAAAGTTTGTCGTCTATAAAAGAGATTCCATTTGCATTCCCTATGCTATCACTCTGGATCCATGAGGTTACTTTATTTTCCTTTATTCTATATAACATATTATTTCCGGATTCTGTAATATACATGTTATTCTCCTTGTCTAAAGTAATATCATTAATGAAAAAATTATGCTTAATATGATGTCGTGCTTTCATTTTATCATTTTCGATATCGTAAATTGCTATTCCAAACCTTTCAACGATATACAGTAAACCGTCTTTTAAAAACAATCCTGTTGGTGAAGACAAATTGGGTATCGATTCTTTGTCAAGAATCTGACCATTTAAATCAACTTTAGAAATAGAACAATCAGAATAACTACTGCCATTCCTCATAAAACGTTTATAATTAGAGACATACAGCACATTGTTTTCCTTATCGTATACTGCGGATTCTGGAAACTCTAACCCTTCAGAGATTTCCCAAACTTTTTCGATAGTAGGTGGTTCCGTATCATTAAATAAGGGAAACGATAATAGAATGATTAAAATAGCATGTTTCATTTTTTATGATTTAGTGAGCATTACGTCATTTATAAATTTGCACATATCAAGGATCTTCTTTTAATGGTGTACAACGGCCTAGTGTATGGGTAGTAACAGCTTTCTATTCACCAACCTTTCAACTTTAGATTGACTTTGTTTTTTTTCCTTCGTTTTATCATTTAGGTCCTATTACTTGTACACACTATTCACTGCAGATTTTATTCCACTTTAAAACCATTTTTTATCAAAAATTCTTCCTTAAGTCTTCTTCTTTCTTCTCTATCCTTTTGAGTGCTTCCTTCAAAAAAATGTCCTACACCAGCATATGAACGTGAAGTGAAACTGTTTTTGGTATTTTGAATGGCATCCCTGAATTTTTTGAATTCAGAGAATTTGACCATACGATCGTCTTCGGCATGGAATGCCAGTATGGGCGGGAGGTTTTCATTAATAAGATAAAGTGGCGAGATGGTTCTAGTATCGTACTTGATATTATAAACATCTCTGCCTGCTATGTCATAGGGGCAAGAACCAAGAATTAAAGCATCTGGCTTTGAACTAAATCTTGAAGTTACCCCAAAATCTTCAGGGTTTTCTATCAAGCTTGAAATCAACGCTAAATGAGCCCCTGAAGAAAAACCATCAACGAGAACCTTATTGGGGTCAATACCTAAATCTTTTGCATTTTCTCTTACCCATGCAATGGCCGATAATGCATCACTTACCGTGGTTTTCACATCTGTACCGTAGATATTTCTCAGACGAAAATCGAAGGCGATTGCGACTCTCCCTTCGTTTATGGCACCCTTACAAGCGTCATAACTCCATTCAGGAAGTCCAATGGCCCAACCGCCGCCATGAAAAAACAAATGCGCAGGTTTGGCTTTCTTTTTATCATGATTTTCTGGGTAAAAAATATGAGCATTAAGCGTGATGCCGTCGACCGTTTTGTAAGCTTCTATTTCGCTGGCAGCATTCCTTCTATCCTTACCCATTTGGTAGGTATCCTTAATCTTCTTGATATATTCTTCATTTTTGACACCTTCCAAAGCTCTCGAGTAAGCGTAATCAAAAGCCTCGACACGGTAGGTCCAAATATTGGAAGTAAAATGTTCCTTAATGAAAAAATCTTTCACGCTTTGATGAGCGTCCAACTGTGCTATGGCATCATAACGATTGTCCAAACGCTTTAAAGGAACATATTCAAGATGAGAAAACTTGTATTCCCCAGCAGAAAGGATGTCAAGATAAAAATTCACACATTTTCGATATTCTCTATACTGCAATAAGGAGGGCTTGTTAAAACTTCCCTTCATTACATGTTCAAAATAGTCATCGGAAACGTTTGCTTTTTTCTTAAAACCAGAGAAGCGATGATAGTTCTGTGGATACAACAAGCGATATCGCCTGTGTTTGAATTTTGCTTCATTCAACAGGCTATCAATGATGCGCGGATCTATTCCTGCATAATACTCTCCGTACTTATTGACCAATCTCTGTACGGTTTGCTCCAAAGAATCAATTATTGCGTTAAAGGGCTCTAATTCTGGACTGAAGATCTTTTCACGATTAGCGGTTAAAAAGGAATCATTTTTTGTGATGAGATTGCTGTAAGCCTCCAGCAGTGACTGCTTCTGTTCAGCAAGGGGGCTTGAAGAAGTCGTCTTACTTTGTACATCAGTTTGTCCAAAGACTAATATGAACTGGAACAGCGCAATTGGAATGATGACATATTTCAAATTTACCATCAGTTTATGATATTGTTAGGGCAGGTTATTCTGTTCTCATTTGGACTAGGAGAGCATGTAAAGGTTTAAGGTGAGGTTAAATTTTTTTCTGCTTGTGGAGAACGGTCTGCGTATGCGAGGTGCTGCTCTTTTTATTTTACAATGTCGGTATCTATTCGTCGAAATTCAGTCCCTTTTACGCCCCCCCCTTTTTACCACTAATACCTACACCACTAATACAACAATGGCTACTATTGATATCACCATCAAGACACTGTATCCAATTAACCATCTCGGAATTTCAATTTTTTCTTCAATTAAAAACAAAAATACACATAGGTAGGTAGGAGCTAGAATTCTCATGAAGCCCCACATATCAATATAAATGGATTTTGCAAAACATGTTACAAGGGGTACATTAATCCATATTAACCAATACATCCAATTATTGACTTGAAATAGCTTCTTATCGAATATTCCCTTCAGGCATACTGTAATTAACAGTATTCCCCATAAGATGTATACCCCTTTAATACTTTGAGCAATAGAAAATTCCATCATCATGCTATCATACATGCCTTTAAATGGAAAATCGAAATCTCCACCTAACTTCCTGGGCAACGCTGAGGTGATATCTGGATATAAAATTGTAAGTAGATATTTCCAACTTATTAAAACACCCCACGGTAGAAGCAATAAAGCATTCCTTATATATCTATCAAATGATGAATTTTTATTAAAATTATTACGAAACAGAATTAAATAGGCTGGAGCCAAGAAAATAACATATGTTTCTTTACACAGTAACAATAAAGTACTTGAGAAGAGAAACCAAGAATATTTCTCTTTTATGAATAGCAAATAGCACCAAGCAAATATGGTACACCCCAATATGTCAGATAAATTCCTTGCAACACTAAAGTACAATCCGCCAATTAAAAATGGAATGTATAAATAATAGAAAGGGAGTTTAAAAATGCTAACTATTTCTTTAAAAATGACAAACAGGGAGATAAATGCAAGAATATTTACTAATATCAAAGTATATGGAATTAGCTCCTCTTGACCAAAGGCAAGAACCCATGCAAACAATGGATATATTAATCTTCCTCTTCGATAAATTGGGGTATCAATTTTAATCCCATATCTCCCATACTTATTTCCATATTTTAAATCTTTATTGAAAGGATTTATTGCATATCTATAAAAATATTGGCCATCGTATCCCGACCCATTTTTTAGTGTTTTTAAATCATGGATAAAATCATCTTTGACGGATTTTTTCTCTCCAACCACGATGTAATAGCTAGGGTCGAAGCCCCCAACTAAAAACCTCAAGAAAAAAATGGCACAAATTACTATACTTGAGGTAGTTATAGGGTTTCTATATAAAGTATCTCTAATTTTCATCAAACTAAAATCACTTATCTTTCTATTAAGTTTTGAAACGAATTGCCTGCGACGGTTTGTAGATGCGGGCGTAACCATTTCGGACTATTATCGCATATACTTGTCATGCAGTTCTACTTTGCTTTCATTATCCTAATCGATTGAATTCCCACATCTAAAATATAAACACCAGGAGCCAAGGAAGATAAATCGACCGTACTTATTTGAGAATTCAACTTACCACTACTTACCAATTCGCCAATCATAGTGTATATCTTAAACTCAGTGTTATTTGCTGATTTCATTTCTATGGTGAGCTCCTGATTAAAAGGGTTTGGAAATATCTTATGATTTTCACGCTGGCCATAATTTTCGTTGATAGATGTTATTGTACAGTCAAGTAATCCATTGATGTCGTAGCGTGAAACAAATTGCCAAATCTCTTCATTTGCATCAATCGTCATATTCCCAAAACTTCCGGGCCAATCATGTCCTCCTCCTATTACTTTTAATTCCTCCACGTAGGCACAGCCTGATTCCGTGGACCAGGTATATCGCTCTACATTTGGGCTTACAGTAATCATACTTGCAGTTGGATGGCAATTGTTATGGTTTGCCCAATAACTATGTGTTGCTGCGGCAGAAATATAATATTCTATACCGCCCCAAATCAATCCATTGTAGGGAGAAATCGGGTCATCCGTTCCAAGAATTGTGAGCACACCGGTGGAATGAATCGGAGAGCAATAACTATTGGGATCGGCCTGCATTGTTCTGGCTACAACACCAATAGCTGCAATTTTGCTATTGAGCTTGCATGCCAATTCGTAGGAAAATTCACCTCCTAAGGAATATCCGCAAGCATATATTCTGGTCTGATCTATTTGGTAATCACTGGCAAGTTTGTCTATCAATGCACTAGTAAAGGATACATCATCAAAAGTACCTTGGGTTTTAGGGAGCCAATTCAAGGAATTCCCATCACTTGGGTCAGGCCGTGCCTGTGGGTAAACAAGTATGAAATTAGCAGTATCGGCAATAGGTCTCATATCCGCTAATGTCTGCCAATTCTCAATGACATCATTACCTCCATGAAAATTGAATAGCAAGGGAAAACTCGAAGCACCCTCATAACTTGCAGGAATATAGACGCTGTATTCTCTTGTTAAGCCGTCATGCTGCATTGTTTTGCTGATATAGTTTTGACCGTACCCCAGAGTAATTATTACCACGGTCATTAGAATTGATAGAACTAAATTTTTCAT
>CAJXPD010000353.1 GCA_913057785.1 uncultured Lewinella sp.
AAATCAAGTTCGTAAACGTCTTTATTTGATGTTATCTATACTTGAAACTTCTACGGACCATGCCAACCTCTTCTTGGGTGTTCATGGCCGCTGGGCTTGCATTCGGATTGCCTGCGTAGGAGCATCAAAATACACTTTTTACGTCCTGCTGGGGGCCCTGTTATACAGCTTCCAGAAAAGTAAATTTCTATTATGGCAGTAGTCTATGACTGTATCGTAGTCGGATCTGGTCCTAGTGGAGTGCAAGCAGCACAGACATTGGTGGCTGGAGGCATGCAGGTCGCAATGCTCGATGTGGGCGTCCACCAAGATCAATTCTACCAAGACCAGTCCCCAAATACTGACTTCAGTCAACTGCGTCAATCCGATCCCAATCAACATTTATACCTATTGGGGAAAGACATGGAGAGCATTCACAAAGATTGGGCTGGCGGACAGGATCGTTTAACCCCTCCCCTAGCTTTTACTAAGAAATTGGTTGCGAAATGGCAGGCCCAATTACCAAAAGAGCAGGCCTTTATGGAGAGCCTGGCAAAAGGGGGCTTAGGAAATGCTTGGGGTAGAGGCGCCTTCACCTATAATCAGGACGAAATCAAATCCATTGGGCTTTCTACGCATGAATGGCCACAATACTACCAGCAAGTAGCCCGGCGAATCGGCGTTTCCGGAACCAAGGGAATTGGTCTAGATATAGAACAACTGATGCCTCCCCTACTGCTGGACAAGAATATGCAAATGCTCTTTCAAGGATACAAGCGAAATAGCAGGCGATGGAAAAAGAATGGGTTCTATATGGAAAGAACACCATTGGCCGTCCAGAATCAACCCAATGAAGATCGCTTAAGTGAGCAATATTGGGACGTAGATTTTTGGTCCTTACAGAAATCGGCGGGTTATCATCCTGGGCACACCTTGAACAAATTGCTTCAAAGAAACAACTTTAAGTATCTTCCTCAACATTATGTTTGCAAATTCCAAGAACTGGAAGGAAAAGTAAAAGTACAAGCAAAGCATGTAGTCTCAAAGGAGAATAAAACGTTCTATTGCCGTCGCTTAATTCTCTGTGCTTCCGTATTAGGTACCGCTCGGATAGTACTCAATAGCTTGAGTGAATCACCTAGGAAAGTACCCTTGCTTTGCAATGCCTTCACCTATGGCGTTTGGCTCAACACAAGAATGTTCGGCAGACAAAATAGCTTAAAGAGATCTAGTTTTAGCCAGCTATCCATTTACGAACGGGAGGACGAGAATCAACACTTCAACCTACTCAATCTCTACACTTATCGCTCACTCCTCTTGAGTAAGTTGATAAGAGAACTGCCTTTCAGTTTTAGGTTTAGCTATCAGCTGAGTGCTATCGTCAAAGAGATGTTAGTCATTGGCGGATTACATTTACCGGAAGGGGCTAATGCACAGAATTACATGCAATTGATACCTTCAAAAGATTCTCCATTGGGCAAATCTCTAGACATCCACTATCAGCATGATGAATCCAAAGCTAAAGCCGTACTTAAAAGAATGAACCGAGCCATGCTTGGCTGGAGAGCTATACCTATACTTTCGAGGCCAACTTGCTCAGGGAGCAGCAAACATTATGCGGGTACCTTCCCCTTCGCGGAGTGGCCACAAGAATTTCAGCTAGCTGCCTCCGGTCGCTTGCATTTCACGCAGAATATTTACATTGGAGACGCCTCTGGGTTTCGTTTCCTCCCGGCCAAAGGCCCCACCCTTACCATTATGGCTAATGCGCACCGGATAGCCAAGGAGATCCTAAAATCTCGCCCTATCGATATGGGTCAATTGGCTAAAACAGGAGAGCGGTAAAGCAACACTTAGTCACTTTACCGCTCAGGAATAGTCATCTTAAATTAATCATTCCTCAATTAACCACCATTACCGCTTCCACTTTGATCTTCTCCTTGCTTGAGGTCTGTATTGTTGATCTTACTTTTTCTTCGGCGAGGTTGTTTGAAGTCTAGCTTACCAAAACGGTGACGGAAGTTGATTCCGAAAGAACGAATCACAACTTCTCTCACAGAACGCTGGTAGAAGTTAGCCCCTTCTGCCTCATTAGGGAATGACAATCCGCGACTGAAAGGTCGGAATGCATTTATCCCCAAGCTTGTACGCTTGCTGAATTCCTTTTGGAATCCAATGCTCAGCATAGAGAATGTTCCTCTCGTCCCCTGTAACGTTTGCCTGGGTGAATTGTAAAAGCCGAACACTTGAACCGTATAACCTTTACCAAACTTAAGAGTGGATCCCATATTGAACTTCCACTGCCAAGCTTGTCGAGTAATTCTCTGTCCATCAATAATACCTTGCCCTTCGTAACTCAATAAATCAAAACCACCTCTTAGGGTCAATTTTTTCTTAACTGTTGCAGAAGCAAACCCGTTTACGCCAATAGTTTCACGTTGTCCAAGGTTCTGGTAGGTCGTAAAGGATACGCCCGAGTTGTCAATGTCTAAGATTCCCTCGATCACATCTTGTGTCAATCGATAGTAAACAGAAGCATTCAACACCACGCCTTTAATAAAGGTGTTGTATCCCAACTCATAGGCATCCGTATTTTCCGGAAGCAATTCAGGGTTACCAAAGCTGATATCACGTGGATCACTCTGGTTGACGAATGGATTTACATAGAATAGACTTGGACGTTGGATACGTTTGCTGTAGCTCAAGCGCACATTGCTGAATCTACCTAGCTTTCGATTGAGGATGATACTGGGCAAGAAATTGTCATAGTCATTCTCAAACGGTGCATCGAACTTTTGAAAATCCCCAGAAATTTCCGTGTGCTCATATCTCAAACCCGTAATCAAGCCATACTTTTTACCCAACTTAAAGTTGAAAGAGGCATAACCAGCCCATACATCTTGGAAGTACTTGAAGACATCGGTACGTTCCGGATCAATTTGGTATTGAGTCTGATCTGGGTCTTGGAACTCAAATCTAAAATCACTATCAATTCTACGGATTACCCCTCTTGCCCCTGTTTCCAGCTTTATGTTCTTTCCGAATGGATGTACGTAATCCATTTGGAAGGTATACTCCAAATTCAGGCCATCGTTGGTATTAATCTCATTTCTAAACAACTCGGGTGTATTATCACTAAGTTGCTGCAATTCATTATCGCTCAGGCTCACATTGCCGCTTAACTGAAAGGCCATCGAGAACTCTCTTTCACTCCCCTTATAAGTACGTCGGTAATCAGTAGTCCAATCAAAACTTCCTCTCAAGGAATTAACATCATTAATACGCTCATAATCTTGGAAGACGTTGTTGATCGGATCATCAAAATCAGCCACAGTGGTCCCGTCATTGCCGCTAGCACGTCCTCTAAAATTCAAATTAGAGTTAATACTATTATAGGCATTGATATCATAGAAAGCTCCGAAACGGAAGCCTCCGCCTGCCCAGGTACTTTTCCCTTCCCCATTCTGTGAGAGTGTTCTGACCAAATCTCCGACACGATCTTCTCTTATGAAGGTGCTAGTAGATGGATTGGGCCAGGAATAACTAACATTTCCCCCTCCATTCAAACCGAATCGTCCACGTACCAAGTTTAGATCAATGCCTGCCCTGTTGCTCCGGTTTCCAACAGTAGAATTAATCGAACCTGTGAAACCTTGTACGTTACTCTTCTTAGTAATAATATTTACGATCCCTCCAGTTCCTTCTCCATCATATTTAGCCGTTGGTACAGTAATAACTTCAACGGTCTTAATTTGATCAGCAGGAATAGATTTCAAGGCCTCTCCTGGATCACTAGAAAACATAGAGGAAGGCTTTCCATTAATGAGGATTTGAATATTCGTGGAACCTCTTAGTGATACTCGGCCATCTAGATCAACGGCTAACATAGGTACCCGAGCCAACACCTCTGAAGCATCGCCACCAATGTTAGTGATATCTTTTTCCGCATTGTACACCATCTTATCAATGCGATTCTCGATCACAGCTGCTTCACCCACAACTTCCACTTCTGCCAAGTTGATACCTTCTCCTACGAAGGAGATATCCCCCAACTTACTATCAGGCTTCTCTGGTGTAAGTTTTACACCCTTAATGGTTTTGGTTTGAAAACCCAGGAATGAGAACTTGATATCATAAACCCCCAATTTTACTTCTGGCAATTTGAAAGCCCCTTTCTCATCTGTCAACGTCCCGTCTACTTCTTTGCCCATTCTGGCATTGATTAAAACAACAGTTGCAAATTCTACAGGTTCTTGGGTCATAGAATCAATCAATACACCACTAATTCTGCCAGTGATGGAAGGTCCACTTGATTTTCCTGCCCAAGCAGGGCGCTGCGCCTCCATGGTCAACACGCAAGTCAATAAGATTGATAAACTAAGTACAATTTTTTTCATGATAGTTAACAGTTGAGTTCGGTTTTAGTCACGCTGAACCCTTTAGCATTCCGAGATTAGCTTTACTATTCAGCATTTTGTTAGGAAATCTTGCCATCTTCACCAGATGCCTTCTATCTTTTTTGCTCCAACAATCATATGCCTTTCAATACAAAAAGTATTGTCCAGCCTATACTTACGCTACTAAGTAGCGTACGATTACCATTTACTGTTTATCCTATCCTGAAGTCCTGGGTGAGCCAGTTGCCTTGTCATAGCAAACTTTGGCGAAAAAGGAAGAGCTGGCTTTCTGACTAAGGGTAAACCATAGATTTTGAATATTGTTCCCACAAATACGCCAAATAATAGCATTTGTGCATCTTTTATAGAAATCGAAGAACACAAAGCCGTTCTCTCTAAAATTCAAGTCTTATTCCCAATCCATATGACTGATTTGGCTCTTCAACCTGTTGTATAGCGGGCTGGAACGGTATTAGTCATTTAATACAACCGAACATGAGGTTCTTACGTCTTGCCTTTAGCTGCTGGCTATTGAGCTTAACTCTTATTGCCTATACCCAAGAAAATACACTTGCTCCCTACTTCTATATTCCAGATGGGAATGAGGAGATGGATGCCCTCCCTCTGCTATCGAGTTCTGCTAAAGTCAACATTGCGGGGGTGATCGCTGATGTTCGAATTAACCAATGTTACCAAAACAAAGGTGAGAAACCTATCGAAGCCATTTATGTCTTCCCAGGTTCTACTCAAGCAGCGGTCTATGATATGACCATGAAGGTCGGAGACCGCAAAATTAAGGCGGCTATTCAAGAAAGACAGCAAGCCCGCCACACTTACGCTAAGGCCAAGAGGGCTGGGAAAAGTGCGTCTCTTCTAGAACAACATCGACCCAATGTTTTCCAAATGAACGTGGCCAATATCTTGCCTGGTGATATTATTGAAGTTGAAATAGCCTATACCGAACTCCTACAAGCAGAAAAAGGGACCTATTCCTTCATTTACCCGACCGTAGTAGGCCCTCGCTACGGCGGTGATTCACAAAGTACGGCTCAGTCTCAGTCTTGGATACAGCAGCCTTATTTACAAGCAGAACAGGCGCCACCTTACGCATTCGACCTTCAGATCTCTTTGAATGGTGGCCTTCCCATACGCAGATTGAGAAGTCCCACACACGAGATCACTGCTAAGTACCAACAACTATCAAAGGTCGACATACAACTGGATCCCCAAGAAGCATCCGCTGGAAATCGCGATTTCATCCTGGAATATCAACTACTGGGACGTCAAATAGAGGAAGGCGTTTTACTATGGGAAGGAGAAAAGGAAAATTTCTTTCTTACACTAGTTCAGCCGCCGAAGGCCCCACAGAAAAAAGACCTGTCACCTCGGGAGTATATCTTCCTACTAGATGTATCTGGATCGATGAGGGGTCAACCTCTCGAACTAGCAAAAGGAGTGCTAGTAGATCTTTTTGAGACCATGACCCCCAAGGATTATTTCAATATCGTATTCTTTGCAGGGGGATCCAGACAGCTCAGTGAGGGGTCCTTGCCAGCCACACCGGCCAATATGCAGAAAGCCTTAAGCATGATCGATGGACAACGGGGAGGTGGAGGAACGAAAATGTTACCTGCGATTAAAAGAGCGATGCATATTCCCAAGTTGATTGGTACTTCCAGATCATTTGCCATTATTACGGATGGCTATATCAGCGTAGAACAGGAAGTCTTTTCCTATATACGCCAGCATCTTGGCAAGGCTAATTTCTTTGCCTTAGGGATCGGATCATCAGTCAACCGCCATCTCATTGAAGGAATCGCTCATATTGCAATGAGCGAATCCTTTGTAGCGACAAAAAAAGAGGATAGAACATCCATCGCTAAAAAGTTTGCCCAATACATCAAATCTCCTGTTCTAACTGATATCAATGTCCGATTCGAAGGCTTGGAGGTATACGATGTGATACCGAAGCAGATCCCTGATCTACTGGCAGAACGTCCTATTGTAATTTTTGGCAAATACAAAGGAAAAGCATCAGGGCGAATAACCGTGAGTGGGCGTCAACACCAACGGAAGAAGGAAAGAACTATTTCTATTTCCAAAGAAATGTCCCAAGCCTCAAATTCGGCGCTTCCCTTTTTATGGGCGCGACATAAGATTAAAAGCCTCGATGATTTTGGACAAATTTTTGGGCAGCAGGAAGAACACCAGAAGGCAGTCACTGATCTAGGCCTACAATATGGGTTGTTAACTCGATTTACTTCATTTGTAGCGGTAGACAAGCGTATTCGCCGAAAAACTGGGACAACTACGCCCGCCAAGCAACCTTTACCCTTACCACAAAATGTGCCGAATTCTGCTATCGGAAGTACTTTTGATCCACAGGCTGAGGAAGATGAACCTGAATTTACAGACCTGAGCATTGAAGAGGAAATCAGCATTACCCCTCCAATGACAATGGAGCCGCCACCGCCACCGCCACCGCCCGCATCGATGGCAGCGGAAGTTTTTAGAGTGGTAGAAGAAATGCCATATCTTAATTCCTGTGCCAATCAAAGTAAAGCAGATCGACAATCCTGTACGGGGCAAACCATCCTAAATCTCTTTCACCAAAATCTAAAGTATCCTGCTATCCTCCGAAACAGTTCCATTACCGGCCTTAGTGTAATACAATTTGTTATTAGCAAGGAAGGGAAGGTGAAGTCTGCAAAGGTAGTTCGAAGCCTGCACCCAGCTTTAGATAAGGAACTGCTACGCATCGCCAAACTACTACCCGACTTTGTACCTGGTCGTCAGAATGGACGTCCGGTTGAGGTACAGTACAATTTACCGATAAGGATAAGGTGGCATTAAAGCGTAAGGGAAAAGGCCTCCTTTAAGGTCGTAAAAACTTTTTTTCCAAGAAAAACACATAAATTCGCTCTCTAAATCTATTTTTTTAATCAACTTACTTTTTTCAATAAAAAACTCATTACCAACACTTAATGACAAAAAAATAGATGAAAAAATATGTTTTTTATCAACAAAATGAAATATTTGTCATTTACTTGGGACAGAAAGTGCTGCATATTTGTAATGTAAACAACAAGAAAGCAGCCAGAACCATAATCCCAAAAACTGGCAAAGCCCCAAAAACCGATTTTTTAAGAAACTAAGATTAGTTAAGATATATAAGATTAGGTCGTCGAATTTTTTTCCATGAGATTATGATTTGTTTAAAGAGCCCCGGGTCGGGGCTTTTTTTTTTGCCCCTAAGCCATGGCTCGAGCCGTTATCAGAAGTTTGTAACTTCTGATTCGTCAACACTTAAGTACTATGAAGTTTGCCACTTCGGATAAACCTATTACACCGTCTACACTTCCGAAGTCTCGAAGACTTCTGAAGTGTAGACGGATGTCTCAGGTCGTCCCGACACCTACTCCTTCTCTCCTACCTCATATCCCAATTCACTCAGCTCTTCGGCTGTTAGCGCCAAAACATTCACCTCCATGGGCACGTCAGTAAAAGGCTTGTCCAAACTGTCGGTTTCCACTTTGGCAATCGTATCCAACACATCAAATCCTTTGAATAGTTGGCCGAAGATCATATAGTTGCCATCTAGGCGTGGGATACCTTCCTTGTTCTGTACAACGTAGAGTTGGCAACCGGCGGAAAGTTTCTCGGGATTGTCATCCCTGCCAGCCCCTAATGCTCCATAGGTATGTTTGATGTGGTCCTTAAATTCTGGTTGTAATAAGTACGGAGAGTCCGCAAAACCTTCTGGTGTATCTGGGCATCCCCCTTGAATAACAAAGCCTTCGATGACTCGATTAAAGGTGAGCGTATCCCAATACTTTTCGTTAGCCAACTGGATAAAACTTGCTTTGTGTTTTGGCGTATCATCATACAGCCAGAAAAGCATTTCACCTTGTGGTGTCTTGATTTGACCAATGTCAAAGGTCTCCGCCTGTTTGCCGCTATCACCGCAGGCAAAAAGCAATAGAAGAGGAAGTGAGAGTAGTGTCTTGTACATGTGCTAATATTTGTTGTTGATGTAGATACTTCAACAATTTATCACTTTCCGCCAGATAAGCGCATAATATTCAGATGCCTTTGGTAATTTGGGAGGAAAAGCACATGATTCATCGTAGCCTCACCCTGCTCATCTTACTTGTCTTGCCATTGATTGGCCAAGCACAAACTAAAGACATCGAAGAAGTCAAACGCATACTGATTCAGCAATCCGTGGACTGGAATAAGGGCGATATCGACGCCTTCATGGAGTATTACTGGAAATCTGATGATCTACAATTCATTGGGAGTGGTGGAGTGATTAAAGGCTGGCAGGCTACCTTGGAAAGATATAGGCGTACCTATCCAGACAGAGACGCCATGGGACAACTCACCTTCGATATTCTAGAAGTACACCAACTGAGTCGCAAAGTAATCATGCTTACCGGGAAATATACTTTGGAGCGGAAAAAGGATCGCCCCACCGGTTACTTCATACTTATGTGGAAAAAGATGAAGGGCAAGTGGCTGATCGTGGCAGATCACACGAGTGCGAGTGAGTAAGTAGAGTCATTTCACTCGAGTTTGACGAAGAATGTACATGTCATACATAAATACAAACATCCGAAGCCCGTCGGTGTATACCCCAAAACGAGCCCGGATGTTTGCCCTACAGGCACCTTCTTACTTAAATCTAGATCTTTCCCCGGGTGAATTGTAGCTTACCAACAGATTCTTCTGTCAGAACAAAACTATTGCGTTGGGGATCAAAGGTGATGTATCCAAAATGATCATCACGGAATGTGTTTTTCATAGCTGGCGTCCAGCGCACAAATACTTCACCACTTGTGGACAGCTCCAATTGTCCATCCCGATGACTAATTTCATATTGCGTGTTTAGTTCGGGTGAATAAAAGCTTCCGGTGAAAGCGGCCCAATCCTTCTCGCTATACTTCGGTTTCTTGTAGGCGACATGCTTGTAGGTAGTGCCCAGGTTGACCTTAACCAACATGATCTCTCCTTCATTGGGGTTCGATTCGAAGCTGATGCGTAAATCCGTCCCTACATTACCCATGACAAATTCATTTTCAGCAATAGGCCAGAGAGGACTTTCATTCCCAGGACCACGAAAGTATTGCAGGGTATCGTTTTTCAAATAGATCCGACGAGACAAGCCGGAATCGAAATCGAAGTATTCTTTGCAATATTGGGCTAGTTTTTTGGGACTAAGCACAATGGTTTGCGGAGGGGAGTAGGAGGAAGAGGCAGTCTCTATAGAAGTTCTGGCAGCTTCAAGGAGTACACTGGCTACTTGGTAAGCTTTTTGCCAAACATTTTGTGCCCCATTATTGCTTAGCGTGATAATCGAAAGATCCTCATCAGGGAATTGTAAGAACATGGAACGGTTGCCGCCCCACATACCATTGTGCGCATACAAGTTGCTTCCCATATGTACGGCATGCTCCAAGCCTAAAGCATAAGGAATAGAATCTCCATTATTCAATAGCCCGCGCTGGAGCATTCTAGCCCGGAAATTCTTGATGGGCAATCGGTTCTTCCTGAGGTTCTCACTCCATCGGAAGAAATCTACAACATTGGTTTGAACACCGCCATCGCCCTCAGAAATGAAGTCAAAGTAGTGCTCTCTTTCAAAGCCATCTTCCGCCGGAACATAGCCAATGGCACGATGCTTCACTACCTCCTTAGCATCTTGATGAATAAAGGTGTTGGTCATGCCAAGTGGGGTGAATAGATGCTCTTGGGCATATTCCGTCAGGCTTTTCCCGCTCTGCCGCTCTATGATCTCCGCCAGGAGCAAGTAGCCTGAGTTGCTATAGCCATACTTTGCACCTGGCGGAAAGCAAAGTTTTTGCTGTCTGGTTAGGAGAGCCAGCCCTTCATCATTCTTATACTTCATGTCCCAAGACTTCCCCATCACCTGTAATAGAATTAGATAATCACGAAGTCCACTGGTATGGTGCAGCAACTGACGAATGGTAATTTCTCCCTCCTTATACCGAGGCAGTTCGGGGAAGTAGGTATGAATAGGATCATCTAAACTAATCTTTCCTTGATCCTCCAAATGTAAGATACAAGCTGCGGTAAACTGCTTCGAAATCGAGGCAGTCTCGAAAATAGTCTGGGGCGTCACCTTCACTTCATAGTCAAGATTGGCATATCCATAACCTTTTTGATAAACAATCTTTCCATTGTGGAACACGCCTAAAGCACAGCCAGGAGCCCCTTTGTAATCTTCAAAGATAGCATCCAATTGCAGAGTCAAGTCTTCAGAAATTTGCGCCCATTGCCCTTGCAAAAAAGCAGGGCTGTAGCATAGAATTAGTCCTAAATACAGTCGGTAAATAATGGTTTTCATAGCTTATTACTAAACGGTAATTAATGAGAAGTTTTAAATTGAAAGCCTAGAGCCTATCTCAAAACTATCCATTGGACTACAAATGGCTCTTTTTGATCAGTACATCGTTGAAAAAATGTCAGTTAGCTATGGCTAGCTTCCATTTTCCCGCCTTATTCTGTTCCAAAACAGCTCATTTTC
>CAJXPD010000354.1 GCA_913057785.1 uncultured Lewinella sp.
AGACTTCGGAAGTGTAAAAAGGGCGACTAGAAGCTCAATTGAAGTAATTGCGTTTGATTATCAGTGATTTGTAGCATAAATATTTTGTCGTATTCATTTTCACTGAGCTGTTCTAATTTTTCTTCACCGAGCAAATGGTTGACCATTGCCGGTACCGTATTGGAATGTCCCACAATTAGAATAGTCTTCCCTTTTTGATCTATTACCAATTGATCTAGAGCATCTAATTTGAGCGGCGGGTATTCCTTTACCTCCAGGTTTAATGCAGCGGCTAAGGGCTTTACCGTTTGCTGCGTCCTATTAAAGGGGGTAGAATAGATGCCAGCAAGTTCCGTAAGATGAAGTAGTTGTGCCAGTCGGGCGGCTCGTTCCTGGCCATAAATATTCAGTGGAGGATTTCGAGTGCCATCATCTGCTTTTTCGGCGTGACGGACAAAGATAACGGTTGTGATGGCATTGGTATCCTGCGCCAGGGCAGTGGTGAGGGTGCTCCCCAACAAGCAAAGGATCAGGACTAGGGAATGATATTTGAACATAATGTGTACTTTGTATTCGGATGAAATTTAGTAGCTTCGACCAAAGCTAAATGAAAAGTAGTAATGCTTTAGCGGAAATAAGAACTTATTCGACTTGTCCGTTTAATTTAGCAGGAATGATCCTAAAGACGAGGAATTTGAAATTTCTCTTTTCGAAGCTTATTCCGAATCCCTATCATAGAAACGCAAACAAACACCAATGGCCATTTCGTTAACTGCCGAAGCTATCATTCTAGCTATTAATTCAGCTATCAAGCTCGGTAAAAACCTCCAAAGGGCTTACGCCAAAAGTGCCAAGTCCAAAACCATTTTCCTCCCACTTCCCAAGTTCGATGTTCGTCCCAATGCAGATCGCGCCCATCGTTTTTTTCGAGATGATGATGAGTTGAAGGGCGGGCAACAGTTTGTCAAACAGATCGAACGCCTCGAATTTCTATTTAAGAAGTTTGATAATGGTCTCCTCCTGGAAGAGCAGGATGAGTATATAGATTATTACGAAACCCTGAGTTTCCAGCTCAAGAAAGATCGAGAGGGAGATGTGGATCATGATGGAGTGAATACGGATGATTTAGTCGCCCTTCTTCGAGTGAAGCAGTGGGAAGATGGAAGTCAACCCAGGAATACGCCGCTCAAGATGGTGGCAGGTACCTTGGTAGAAATTGGCATTGACTACTTTAATCAAGTACCAGGAGCACTAAACGTCAATTCCACCTTTGGCAAAACCATGCGCCACTTTTTGACGGGACTTGATCGCGTAGAGTTTAGTGAGACGGAAGATGTAAGGGATTTGTCCAAGGTAGTTGTACCCCGCTTGTTTATCGCTGCTGCAGAGGTAGTCAAGGATCTAAGCGATGAGATTACGAAGGACGAAAAATTGCAAGCCTTTATTGAAGCCACCACCGCAGGGATTGCAAAGGATGTTTTCAAATACTCCAAGCGTAAAGATGATGAGGTGCCGCTGCAATGGGGGCAACTCCTGATGCGTAGCATGGTAAAGAATGCAGGTTATTACGTGTTCGAAGCCCCAGGCTTAGTGTTCAATACGAATGAAGGGGTGAGTGAGATCATTGAGAAAACGGGTGGCATTCTGATGGATATCATCCTGAATGATCCAGACAAAATTAATCTGCAAAGTGGATTCAATTTGGACGCCTTGGATCGTCTGGTCAAGTCCACCTTTGAGGTAATTGCTATACATCCAGAGTTGATCGCAAAACGGGACGGCTTTAGACAGATAGTGGTCGGCGTGAGTAAAGCCATGGCAGAAGCCGGGATACAAGATAGACCGGATCTCCTGCCAGAACTGGTTCGACTAATCCTAGAGCATACGGCTAGTCATCTGTCCACATTAATGGGGCGACCGACGGAGGGACCCCGCCATTTGTTGGTAGAGGCCATCCGTGAATTCCTTCTGGTAATCAGCAAACATGATACGCCCGGCCCCTGGAAACCCCGCTTATCCAAGCGTCACATTTTAGCGATAGCGAATCACATCCTAGATGAAGTAGTGCTGAACCCAGAATGGGTGTTGACTGAGGTGGAGGACAAGAAATTATTGAGGAAGGCCCTAGAGGTTACCTTTGATGCCTTGTCTAAAATACCAGCAGAGGAACGACTCAACCTCGATGTACTTGAATTATTGATACAGCTTAATATCCGTACGATAGCCACTTGTCAGGCGGTGCTTGATCGCGTCCCTTGGGGGGCTTCGGCAGAGAAAGTGGTCATCCTGGAGAAGGCCTTGGATCTCATCTTCGCCTATGTATTTGACAAGAAGAAAGTGGCCCCGGGACAGCGTGTGGAATTGCTGGTTGATTTGCTAGAATACGTACTAGAGGTGTTGATCCGTGAGTATCCGGACGAGCGATGCCTAGCACTGGTAGACCTTATCTTGTTCAAAGATCCCAATGTTCAATACAGTGGTGGGTTTAATGCAGATTTAGCCGATGCCTTAATCAATGCAGCACTGGATGTGCTGGAAAGTCATCCTGACCTTTTGACGGGTAAGGTGTCACTTCAAGAGATCATTAGTGGAGTAGCTGGAGCATTAGAAGCCTCTTCCTTCCGGAAAAAAGGTGTGCTGCCTGATCTGCTGCGACTCGTTCTCGATTATACCGGGCGTAATCTGTTCCTCATCGTACCCACGGATACGGGCAAACCGAACTACCTCTTGCTGCTGGCTCTAGAAGAGCTTTTGTCTCGACTGTCTAGTTCACAGGACCCCAATACCTGGCAGCCAGAGATCAGTTGGAGACAGGCCATGCTTATCATCGAGGAAGTATTCGATCATCTGGTGATGCATCCAGAATGGTTGTTGGCAGAAGCGGGAGAAGATTCCTTGCTTCAAACCGTTCTGGAAGAGGTCTTCGGGGCTTTACAAGAGATCCCAAAGTCGGAGCGATTGGACCCAGCATCTTTGGAAGCTATCATCAAACTCAGCTTGCTGACAGCAGCCTCTAGTCCTAAAGTATTGGTCGCTATCAAATGGGGTAGCCAAGCGGATAAAGAAACGGTGCTGAAGAAAGCATTACGACTTGTCTTCACTTTTGTCTTCAAATCTTCGCAGACCAGCGGAGGAACTAGACTTGCCCTTTTGATGGATCTGCTAGACTACATCCTAGATGTTATTCTAGCTTATCACCCAGACAGCAAGGGATTGATTTTGATTGATCTCATTTTATTCGAAGATCCTGATGTAGATTATAGCGATGGATTTGATGCCGCTTTGGCGGATGAATTGGTGGAAGCTGGACTGGAAGTGCTGACCGAATACCCTGAGTTAGTCACAAGGGAGGTACCGCTTAAGAATATCATTGTTGGAATCAGTGGAGCACTGCAAAACAAGGCTTGGAAACAGGCCGGATTACTTCCAGAGTTGGCTCGCCTCATCCTCTCCAACACGGCCCAAAACCTCCAACTCCTGATTCCCAGTGAAGCTGGTGAGACTAAGTACTTGCTGGTAGAGGCATTGAGAATGCTGCTAGAGGCCATAGCGGAAGTAGAAACGAATGGAGAACCGCCTTTGTCACTCACTGCTGATGAACTCTTAGAAATTGTAGAGGATATTTTGGACCTCTTAGTGGAATATCCTTCCGTAGTATTGTCCAAGGTTCGGGGCGGCAGCATTTCCCAAGCCGTTCTAAAGTCCGCATTCGAGGCCCTCGCCAGAATTCCAAAGGAACAACGATTGAAGGAGCGTACCCTAGCCTGGTTACTACCGATCCTGCTGCGTACTGCTGCGCTTCATCCTTCTATTTTAGATGAGATTAAATGGGGTAAAACCGAAGACAAACTTGTCCTATTGGATAAGGTCTTAGATTTGATTCTAGCCTATGTATTCTCTAAGGATAATGCTGAGGAAGATCGCCTGGCCCTACTAGAGGACCTCCTTTATTATGTGCTGGAGACCTTAATGACCCAGCACCCGAATAAGACTATTCTATTGCTATTGTACTTGATCTTATTTGAAGATGAGCATATAGCCAAGCGAGGGTCTTGGGATGAAGATCGGATGGATGATCTGGTGGAGGCAGCATTACAGGTGATTGAAGCTTATCCCGAATTGATTACGAAAGATGTGGTATTCCAGAAGATCATAAGAGATACAGCGGGAGCATTACAGGCTTCAAAACTAGACACACCGGACCTGTTTCCAGAGATGGTAAGATTGGTGCTCTTATACAGTGCGGACCATGTTGAGTTGATTACGGATGTTAAGCCTACGGGATCTAGGTACATTCTAGCGATTGCTATAGAGGAGTGTCTACGCGTAATCACGGCAAAACCTAAGCGAGGGAAATGGAAGCCAAGTCTCTCCTTAGAACAGATATCTGAGATCGCAGGGATGGTTTTAGAAGCCGTAGCCAATAATCCGCAATGGATTAGCAGAGACAAATGGATACAATTGTTGCTGCGGATCATCTTCCAGGCCCTTGAGGTGATTCCGAAGGATCAGGGATTGACCTACGAGGCACTAAGGAGATTGATACAGGCCTGTTTACAAGCCGTTTCTTTCCGTAAGCAGTTGTTGATCAACGTGATCATGGAAGATGGTTCAAAGAAGAAATTAGTGTTGAGCTATGCACTGGAGGGACTTTTCATTAAGTTATACGATGAAGATAACCAATCCGCAGGCACTTGGACGCTCACGCAAAGCGAAGTGATCACGGCCGTAATAGATCTATTTCTACTACGCTTGTCTCAAGTCCCGGCCAATCAAGAAGAAGTCGATAAAGCTTTGCAAGCCATTCAAGGTGCAATAGATAAGCTAAATCAGAATCTAGCATTTAGCCTAGAAGAATTGGAAGAGGCCCTGATGTTGGAGGAGTCTTAAGACATCGATTCAATATCACTTATTCGAGTACTCTAAACTAGAAAATCTATGAAATCCTATACTTATCCCACTATACTTAGTCTATTAGTAATACTCTTACTCCCAGCCTGTTTTCCGGCAATTCAGCTGTATCAAGGTGCCAGTGCAGACTTCAGCAAAGGTGCTGAAAAAGAGATGAAAGATGTCTTGGCCACGCGTTTCGACAATGCACCAGCTGATGTTGTACCCACCTTAAGTCAGGTCTTGAATACAGAGGGAGAAGGAACTTCCAACAACCTAAGCTATACACAGCTGTATCAAAGTGCATTGGATAAACTAGATAAAGCCCTGAAAAAGAAAGGGGCATTGCAAGAGAGCGATGTCCTTGGGAATGCCTTGACCGTCAAAGCCTTGGCTGCCTGGAAACTTAAACGCTATGAGGAGGCTGAGTCCGCAGCGGCAGAAGCCCGCGCATTATTTAAGACCCAAGAGGAAAACAGTCCCAGAGATGAAGTACTCTCCGAAGCTGTTCCGAGCTTGATTACGCTAGATATGGTGTATGATAGTACCCATCAACTCATCGAAGACCTGAAAAGTATAACCAATACGGCCAGCGATCTTCCTAAGTCTGAGGCGATGACGCTATTTGCCAACTTCCAAGCTGCCTATACTACTTTCATCCAGAATGAGGATGCCAATAGCCGGTGCTTACTCAATGCATTTGACGACCTTGATCAAGTGAGAGCCGTTTCAGATCCTGATAAGAAAAGTGTGTGTCAATTTGTATTACTATCCGAATTAACCGGCTTGAAGAACTGGTATGATGCTTTGTTTCATATCGATAATGTGATGAAACTCAGTCAGGTCAAGCAATCAGAGGTTGCGGTAAAGAATTGGATCACTGCTGAACGAGACCGCTACGAAGACAAAAGGAAGGTAATGATGGAGGAACTCTTGGAGTCGCTTGGTGGATCAGAGGATCATCCTACCTATACTTTTTGGGACAGCAAACTGTAAGTGATTCAATCAACCCCATCCCACACCAGGAAAGAAGGCGTCTTGGATATGGTTCACTTCGGCGGGTGCTTGTGGAGGGAGTAAAACAGCCACAACATCAAAACGGATTTCACCTTGATATCTCACCTGTTCCATATAGGCGCAGGCTGCTTTAGCTAATTGTTGTTCCTTCTTTGGGCCCACAAATTCATCTGGCTGCCCAAATTGGCTGCTACTTCTAGTCTTGACTTCTACGAATACCAGGATGTTATCATAAGTGGTAATCAGATCTATTTCAGCCCGGCCATGCCGCCAGTTGCTGACAATGATCCGATAACCTTTTCTTTCTAGGTACGTGCGAGCGAGTTGCTCCCCTTCCTGTCCTAAGTCATTGTGACTGGCCATTTCTTCCTGATTTTTTTGGGGAATTAGATTTTTCATTCATTCAAAACTAAGATACGGACCGATCTTAAGGATTGTCTCCTCTGAAAGGGCATGGAGTGAATATAGGTCATCTACTTGACTATAGTTCCCATGCTGGTAACGGTAATTGATGATGGCATTAGCTTCCTTCCAATTGATAAAGGGGTGAGCTTGAAGTGTTTTGGCATCAACTTGATTGATTGCTATTTGGCTCTTGATGGGAGAAGCCCGTAAGAATGGGCGTATTTGCTGGAAGGTGCTATCTGGTAGGTGGTAGGTTTCGGCCACTTGATCAATGGATACAAAGCCACCCAGCCTTTCCCGGAAATTTAGGATGCGGCGGGCATAAGCTGGGCCGATGCCCTTAAGTTGTTCCCAATCCCTTGATTCCGATTGATTAATATCGACCGCCACAGCTGCATGCTCATAGGAAGTGGGGATAATATCAGGGGGAAAATGGGAATTGCTTGAGATTAAAGAGTCCTTGCCTGTAGATTTTGGGATATTGATGAAGGCGCTCAGTGCCTCATATTTTTTCTCACTGAGACCATAGACTTTCTTCACGTCCGTACGTTTTCGGAATACACCGCCTTTGCCGCGAAACTTGAGCCAGGTCTGCGCTACTTTACTGGATATACCCAGCCGGCCTAGCTCTTCGGCCGAAACCTTGTTGGGGTCAAAGGGGAATAGAATTGGGACGATCTCCTGCTTTTGAGTTTTTAGTGCTAAAGGCCTTTCCTTTGTTGGAATCCGAATAAAGGCTTCCAAACTATCGTATAGGCTGGGTGAAAGACCATATATCTTTTGTAAGTCCTTCTTTCCATAGAAATGCCCCCCTTTTTTTCTGAAATTGATAATGGTCTGCGCGACTTTAGTGCTCACCCCTAACTTCTGCCATTCCTTCAAATCCGCCTTGTTTGGGTCAAAGGGAAAGCGTTTGACCTTGATGGAAGCGGACTCAGCAGAAGCTTGCATGGCTGCAATTTGATTTTTGAAATCTGTGAAGTCATAACTAGCCGGCGGGCTCATCAAGGGGTATAAACGGGGAAGGAAAAGCAGGGCGACCGATAAGAAACAAAGCACCAAGATGCCGATTCTTTCGGTTCGAGTAAAATAGTAGATAGTTTGGAGAAGTCTTTTCATCCTTCCGGTAATTTCTACTATTAATAGTGTGGGAAGGAAAAAGGTAACCGGTGGGGAGGGCTTTTTATTTTATTGTAACTGTTGTTCGTAATTTTAAACTACGAACAACAGTTACAATAAAAAAGCAATTTCTTAGCAGTTGCAATAGTACCATTGATGCAGCTCTTGACTCAGTTCATCCAAGTGAGCTTGGATTTTTGCTAAGCCCTGAACCTGTTTGGTCCCATCAACCAATTGCAAGTCTCCTGCCTCGGATACACTTTTACTTTCGAAAGCCAAGGAAAGCCCTTGTAAGCGATCTTCTATTTCTGCGACCTGCGCATTGCGTTCTGCATATTGTAAGGTGATCATCCTATTACCCTTTTTACAAATCTACGAATAAATCCATTCCGACTCCACACCTCCGATTGTTGTCCTTTGTCGAGGTCAAATTGAGTGTGGCAATCTTTATCAGCCCACTGGGAGAATCCCCAACAATTAGGGCAAGCTTGCACTTGGGATGGAGATATGGTTTCATTGATGCGTTGAAGAACTTTTTGAAGTAGCATAACTATCTTGATTTATGGGTTAATGATAGTAGCAAGTTGCAGGACTTTTAGCAGTAATTGAATGGACAAAAGTTCCTGCTATGTGGACAATTTTCCAGCCGATATAGAATCAGCTAGGCTCAGATGAGGCTTAGTTTCCAAAAAAAGACCGACTGCCACGAGTAAGTGACAGTCGGCCGTACTTTTTACGATAATCTACGCCTTATATTTAGTCATTGGCAGGGCCAATGTTGCTTATTGCTTATGCTGTAACTGTGTAATTTTCAATCTTTTTCTCTAGAGTAGCAGCCGTTTGGATGCCTACCAGTCTTTCCTTTACTTCTCCACCTTGAAGGAAGAATAAGCTAGGGATACTTCTCACACCAAATTCCTGTGCCAATTCACCCACATGGTCCACGTTCACTTTGGCGATGATGAAGTCTTCATTGTACTTATCAGCCAACTGTTCTACGATAGGTAATTGTACCCTACAAGGTCCACACCAATCTGCATAAAAGTCCAATAATACAGGTTTATTTTGTGCGGCAATAGCTTGGAATTCGCTGACATTTTTAATCTCTCTCATTTTATCTGATTTGTGATGAAGCACTTGGCTAAGTTTTTAGTTTTGGTCTTCATCTGTTACCATTTCTTATTGACAATACAAAGATAGGGGCAAGCCGCTCCGAATAGAATGGACAGAAGTTCCCAAGACTTGGACAGAAGTTCCCAACTTGTATTTTTGTGCTTTTGGAAGCAAAAAAGGTTGGTGAAAGGTACTATTTAGGGGCTTTACTAGCCGTTCTCTAGATAGGCCGCACGGTAGGCTAAGGGAGATTCTTGTGCTGACTTTTTGAAGTAGCGCGTAAAATAGGCCGGATCTTCAAAGCCTAGATCAAAGGCAATTTCCTTCACTGATTTTTGTGTAAAGCGCAAATCACGCTTCGCTTCCAGTACGATTCGGTCACGAATGATTTCCGTAGGGGTTTTGTAACCCGTAGCATTAAGGCGCTTGGCAATTGATTTAGGAGATACGTGGAGCATCTCAGCGTAATCAGCTATGGAATGGACCTTGCGAAAATGCTTATCCACCAATGCGATGAATTCTCCAACAAGACGGTTTGCATCATCCCGTTCATCGGTCTTCGGGCTAGCCTTTTTGTCATTTCTCCGCAAGGCTTCGATCAAAAACATTCGTAGGTAGGCATCGAGCATATCCCGATGGGCTTGACCTGGACTCCGGAGCTCTTGTACCATCTGTTTGATCAAATGCTGGAAGATGTCAAGGTCCGCACTGTCCAGGGGGATAAAGGTAGCCCGGTGCATATTGTTGAACAAAACGCCATTGCAGGCAATCTCCTTACCGTGCGTTTCCACACAGTAGAATTCGCGATCGAAATTAATTTCATACCCTTTCTTCATCGACTCCGCCTCAACCGTTAGCACTTGACCTGGCGAAAGAAAGAAGATACCCGCGCCATCAATCTGGAAAGAATTGAAATCCACCCAATAATCGCCTGTCCCTTCCTCCATAAAGAATATGGTGTAATGATCAGAACGGTGGCTTGTATTTGTACTACAACTAGTAGCCACTTCAATCGCTTTCAATTCGAAAAATGGAGGATTTGGCCCCGCTAAGGGTTCATGATATACGAAGTGCTGATTAGTAGCAAAGGCCATAGGATCTGGGCATTTAAATAGTCTATTCCATCAAAACACCCCAATCCAACCTTTAGTTTATTTGTTGTCTTTAGTGCCCCACTAGTTGTCGTTAGTGTTCCACTGTTGTTGTCGTTAGTATCCTAGTTGTCGTTAGTATCCTACTAACGCCCCAACTCAATCACCAGCGCCCCCTCCGCTCTCACATCATAACCGGCTATACCCAGTGTTGCACACTCCTCCTTCCATTCCTTAGCTCTATAGTAGGCACTAGACCCATCCCAAGCCAGCTGTTGCGAGGGAAGCCGTCCTTGGAGATCAGGAAGCTCAAATCGGGGATTGCTATGTAAAAGCACGAGATCAAAGACCGGGGCAAATGCCAGGTCCTTGGGTAATTCATGCAGCATAGCCATTTTAAAATCCTGGAATTGCAAAAAGCCGCCTTGGAAGTGCCACTCTGAGCTGCTACTCGAATCTTGCCAGTGCACCGTTTTAACTTCTTTGATACCTCGATAGCTCAGATAATTATCGGTTGCCCAAGCTCGGTCTTTTTCAGTCTTGGATGAGTCGATGATTCGAAGGCAGCGTCGTCCGCTGATGCAATCCACTACGGTTTGATCTCTGACTTGATAGATGACGATTTCTCGATGATTGAATCGCTGCCAAGACTGCCAGGATACTTGAGCACAAACTAGAGCAACCATACCTAAAACCGCATAGACCATACTTTTGCTGGGAGCCAGGAGAGCAACGGCTAGTAGGAAAACGAGCAGGAAATGTATGCCCATCCCTTCTATCCCGAGCCAAATATCTGAGAGGGTGCTATACGGCAGATTCTCCAGAAAGAAGATTACCGCATTCATAGTTTTAATGATCAAGAAGAGCAGCTTGCCCAGTAGCGTTCCTAGAAATGGAACGCCTGCCAGCACGAACAGGCTCATTCCCACACTTAGAATGGCCATAGCTGCCGGGACCACAATCAAGCCAGATAGTAGGAAATAGACAGGGAATTGATGAAAGTAGAAGAGACTGATAGGTAAGGTGGTTAGCTGAGCAGCAAGGGCTACGCTGGACAGTTTCCAAAGGTAATCCAGCCATTTCGGTCGAAAGTACAGCGCTCGGTAGAGATAAGGTTGGAAAAAGACGATACCTAGTAAGGCCAGATAGGAGAGCTGAAACCCGATATTAAGAAGGAGCATCGGATTATATAGAAGCATGCAGAAAGCCGAAGCCGCAATAGTATTGTAGATATTGGTG
>CAJXPD010000355.1 GCA_913057785.1 uncultured Lewinella sp.
CAGGTGGGATTTTCGTGCATTTATGTACGATATGTGACACCCATTTTTGAAGAGCATAAAACTTGCGAATTGCCAAAATATCGACCAATCCAGTTGCGAAGTTTCCTTCAAGCTTGTCTTGGAAAACTTCGGAAGTATATGGGGTGACTGCTAGCTGAACCTTACTTTTGAAACGTGAAAAAACGATTACTCATCCTATCCGACCTCTGGGGCTTTACGCAAGCCAAATATCTAGAGGCATACCGCGAACAGCTCGAGTCGGCCTATGAGGTACAGCCCTACGATTGCTGTCTCTTGGCTGAGTTGCCGCAAGGGCAGAAGACTCAAGAGCAGCGACATCAGCACTTTGTCACAGGTGGCATTCAGAAAGCAGTGGATGCTTTGATCAATGCCGAATGGAAACGCGTGGATGTCCTAGCCTTTAGTGTAGGCGGCACCATCGCCTGGCGGGCCGCCCTCGCAGGCATGCCCGTGGATCGTCTATTTGCTATTGCTGCCACTCGCCTACGCTATGAAGAACGTCGACCTACTAGCGAACTTCAACTTTGGTATGGAGCCTTTGACCCTTATCAGCCCAATGCGGAATGGTACGAAAAAATGCAGCTTTCAGCTCATCAATGGCCAGGACACGGGCATGATATCTATAAGGATCCAAGCGTAATTGAGGCCATCTGTCAGGAACTGCTGATTAGCTAGCTAAGCTAAATGGAGGCAGCACCCGCTCGTAGCCAGGTAGTAATTGGGTCAAGTGATGTTCTAGGTGAAAGATGTAATCCCAGATCAAATAGGCCAGTGAACTTAGGGAGCCTTCGACGGGTCTATTCATGCCAATAATATGAAAATTATGCTCGGCCGTTTCGTGTACCAGGAAGCTAGGATCAATACTCCGAATGACATGACCTAAATGTCGATTCGTTGCCTCCCATAACTTCACAACCTCTGCCCATTCCCTTTCTTGGTAAGCATTCTTTTGCACCCAGGCTACCTGATCATACCCATTGAAAATCAGGTTCCCTTGTCCTGCAGCTCGGAGAAAGCGTTGATGATTGTTGTAGGCGGAATCAACTAGGTGGCCCATGATTTCTTGTTTTGACCACTTTCCGGGTTCCGTTTTGTGTTGCATAGCCTCCGGGGATTGAGCAAGAAGTTGAGGCACTGCCTCATCGAGTATTTGAGTCAAGATTTGTTGGTATGACATGTCTTAAAGGGTTTATCTAGCGAAACGATAAGTGGTTTTTATTAAAAAGGTATTGGCAAAGGGCAGACCAAAGATCTCCTCTCCAAATCGACGTTTTTCCTGAAAGCTCAGTTGTTCAAAACTGTTGGCTCCTTGGGCCCAAACGAAGAAGAGCATGGAACCCGGAAGGTACTCATATCTCAGCACTAAGTTTGAACGAAATTGAGCAAAGGCAAAATCTGGATTCCGGAAGGAATAGTCGACTTGTTGATCCAGGTTTTCATCAACAACATAGGCTTCCCCATCAGAAGTTCCCTGCAGCTCACTAGCTTGAAAGAAGTGCATTTGATTGCCTTGCTTTTTGGCTAATGGATCGAGCAAAAAGTTGAAAGCTTCATATCTTCCCATGGTGAGGAAAGCTTCGCCATAATACTGTAGCGAAAGATCGGCGTGAAAGGTGTAATTGAGTCGCAAGGCGAGACTGAAGGTATTCTGATCCAAATAGGAAAGGATATAGCGTTTGGTATCTTGAAAGTTTGCTTGGTCGGTATACTGAAGTCGATTTCTGATTAGGGTGAACCTGGGTTGAAGAGAAGCGCTAAATTGATCAATGGGCTGGTAGGTGAGCTGCAGTCCTGAGTTCAATAGCTTATAACTTCCTATTCCTCCGGTTTTGGTCCAGCCATTCAGCCCAAAATAAAGCTTCTTCCTGGCATCACTTCCTAAGGCCCACCAGGCTCCATATTGATCTGGTAAATAGATTCTGGGACCACCCATTAGCAATGCTCTAGAGTAGATATGGGGTTGGGAGAAAAACCCTAGTGTGGCGGACCAGTTGTTTTGGAAGGTTCCATTCACTTCCACATCCCAATCAATATAATTTAGCTGCCCTGCAAAGTCCCACACCACCCAATGTTGATACACAATGCTGCCTTGCCGGAACACACCGAAGGGCTGCAAGGAACGATACGTAAGCCGCATGTAATCTTGGATCTCGTCGGCATTACGCATGAAACCTAGGTCGTTCAATTCGAGGCCGGGCGAGCGCCAGGTTAGTCCTGTTTCGAGCATGAAATGTCCTTTGCCTGCTTTACCGAGGCGGACATCACCACCATGTCCCAGCAGAGACGTCAATGTACTATCTACCGAGAGATGCCCGGCATCTGGGCGCTGAAATAGATGAGCGATGGAGGTCTGGGTTTGATAGATGGCCTCCGCACTTCCTTGGACCTGACTCATCACCAGACTTCCTTGCAAATACCAATTGCGCTCGTTCCATTGGTGGCGAAAATCTAAACCGGCAGTATGGGCTGATCGATGTAGAAATTGCAGTTCCGGGCTTAGATCTCGGACCGTAGAAGTTACAATACCACCTATAAAAGAATTTCGATGATTGAAATCTTGCTGTACGCGTGCCACGAAGTAGTTGGTCAAAGGCTCTACGCGTACACGCCGATCCTTTTCCCCGTCAATGATATCTGCATATTCATTACTAGTAAGACTTTCCAGTACTCCGAAAGATAGTCCCTTTTGCGTCTTACCACTCAGCTTGAGCGCTCCCAGAATGGTGGTATTATCGGGTATTTGACTAGATTCTCCGGGCTTAGTATGCACAGTCCCCTGTGGGCTTCTGCCAATCCTCCTGGAATAGAACAAATTGTCGCTGCTGAAGGCCCCACCCATCTGTGGATTTGAGAATTGGTAGTTGAATAACTGCTTGTTTTCAATAAAAAAAGGCCGGCGCTCTTCGAAGAACAATTGAAATCCATCCAAGGCAATGGCGGCGGGATCCGCTTCGACCTGCCCAAAATCCGGATTGATGGTGAAGTCCAGGGTGACGTGATTGCTGATGCCGATCTTGCCATCTAGGCCTGCGCCGAAGGAGGTGGTAACAGGATTTGCTGTTGGATCCCTTGATCCAGCTTGGGTTTTTAAGGCGGAGGTGATAAAGGGCTGGAGCTCAAGCTGCCGTTGTAGGTGAGGTTGCAAGTCATGCAGTTCTCCGAAGGCACCCACCCAGGTCGGGGCATCTAAAGGAATGCGCTGCCACACTGATAGCTCTGCTTCCCTGAATATCTTGCGGACTATCTGAAAGCCCCACACTTGTTTTTCTTGGTCGCTGAAGCGCAACTGATTCAGCGGAATCTTGATCTCGGCCGTCCAGCCCAGACTATCGATATGACTCATGCCTTCCCAAGTGGGATTCCAGGATGGATCTTCTATTTGCCCATCCATGGCGATGGTTCGATCCCCCTTATCTCCAGCAGCAGTCAAAGTGAAGGAGAAAGCGGACCGTTGATCGTAATAACTATCAAACAAGAGTTGGACCCAATCCCCTTCCAAACCGTCACGGGCGGACTTTCGACTATTGATTTTTGTTGGCTCGGGATCTAGGCATTGTATACCAATGAAAAGATGATGGGCATCATAAAGGATTTGAAATCTGGTCTGGCCAGTGGGAGCTTGGTTCTCTGCCGGTTCTCGTTGTACAAATTGTCCTTGCCATGGTCCTTCTAGCCATACTGCCTCATTAAGCTGTCCATCTATAATTGGGCCTTTTGTGCTCGGGACTGCCTGAGGGATGTATTGCTTCTTTATGGGTAGAAAAGGCCCATCCTGCCCGTAGACTACGGAACTGATGAGCCCGACCTGTAAAGCCAAATAAATGATTTTGAATTTCATGATCTTGGGTTTTTCTCTGATCTGGTCAAAGGACTGATTTAAACTAATTCAGCTGGACTGTAACCTAAAGCCTTGAATCCCCTGAGCTTCAGCTTTTTTTCGTCCCAGACCTTCCAGGTATGAAACTCAAAAAGAGCTTCGTCAGTAAATCCAATACTTTGGCTTCGTCCACAGTCAATTAGTTTGAATCAGTCCTCAAAACTATTTGGCTTCAACGCGGCTTCCTATTCCTATAGTTGAAGGCTTTTGATGTCTTAATTGAAATCTTTTCAAATCACCGCATCACGAAGTCGGCTATCTTTGTAATATGGAACTCAAATACTTTAGGTTGATCAAAACCATTACGGAAGAAGGGAATATTGCCAACTCTTCGGAGCGTTTATTTTTAACCCAATCCGCCTTGAGTCATCAATTGCGCGATTTAGAGGAAAGACTTGGCTTTAAGGTGTTTTTGCGGACGCGCAACAAGTGGCAGTTAACAGCAGAAGGACAGGAGTTGTACAAGTTAGCCAATCAGCTATTACAAGCTATCGATACTGGCTTTACCAACATAAAACAGATCAAAGAAGGAGCGAAGGGGACCATTAAGTTGAGTACGGAATGTCAATCTTTTTTCCATGGCTTGCCCGCCTTTGTGCAAAAGATGGCGATCCTCTATCCGGAGATCGAGATAGATCTGATCATCGGTGCTAATCACCAAACGATTTCAAAAATTTTGTCCAATGAGGTAGACATTGCCATCGTGACAACGAAGCCCGCCTCCGATGCCTTGGCGAGTATTGAGATTTTTGAAGACGAGATTTTTGTTTTAGTACACCAGGAGCATTATCTAAATACTTTGCCCTATCTGGATGCTAGTCACTTTGCAGATGTGCATTTGATCATCAACTCCTTCCCGATGGAATCCGTCTCTGTCTATGAGCATTTCCTTCGGCCCAATAAGATTACACCGATTAAAATATCCGCCATACCCTTTACGGAAGTATCACTGGAAATGGTGGAAGCCAATATGGGGGTGATGTGCCTGCCACGCTGGGGTTTGGATGCCTTCAAGATCCCTGAAGGCATAGCATTCAAACGTATAGGCAAACACGGCCTCAAGCGTACCCATTATCTAGTGATGAAGGAAGAAAATAGGAATAAGCCCTACATGAATCACTTCATCGCCAATTTTAAGGAAGACTTTGTAGATCGTTAGTCGACACCTACCGTCACAGGCCACCCCTGAAACTGTTCTGCTCCGTCCTTCGTCACATCTACCTCCCTTGGCCAACATTCGAAAGTGACTTTTTGGTTAGGTTTTTGAAAGCGAATCAAACCATAGCCGGAGCCACTGGAGGGGCTCTCTGGATTGACGTAAGCATCCATTGTGATCTTATTGGCAAAGCCATCCAAATAGCGGCCAGTCCAAGGAAGTTTATCATTGGAATTTTCGCCTGGCTTTTCATCTTCTGGCCACCACCATCGGCTGTAATAGTTATTCACAAGAGCGGGCACTACGAAAGCCCAGGGTCCATCTTCCCATTCATCACTGCCATGTTTAATGACGGTAGCCAAGTGCTGGTCTCCAGCGATGTGTACGGCTTTCGCTTTTTTGATGGCCTTAATGGCTTTATTCCGTCCCGTCTGTGGCCAGCCATTGGAGTCCATATCTGCGTGTAAGCGGTTCTCTTTTTTACCGTGCAAGTGGGCACCTCCACAAAAACCCGTTTGTGAGAGGACAGCCTTCATAGAAACGCCATCCCAGCTTTCACCCCATTTGTCCAGGAAGTCTAGCTGGCGTTGCCCGAGCAGTTCAAGTCCTTCCACATCTACGCTCTTAGGGTCATAATCAGGATTGCGAATGTGATCGGGGCGAGGCCCTTGTTGAGGGATTTTACCTTCTGGTCCGGATTTAAATTTTCGGTCTTCGATAATGGCGAAATCAACACCGCCAATATTGAGATTGGTATAGTAAACGCCGATACCTTGTTGTATGGGCGTGGGATCAAAGGCGTCCGGAAGATGAGCGGTCTGGCAGCGTTCCACCATCTTTACGTACTCATGGTGATAGAAATAGCCACCATCAGGGCCAGCTGAAGTAGAAGCCTTCTTACCATATTCTCCCCAGATATTACCTTGTCCAATATCATGGTCATCAGGAATGGTAATGCAGGGGCGTTCTCTGAAGATATCTCGGAACTGCATGCCGAATTTTAGCCAGGCAGCGGTATGTTCTTTGTGGTCGTAAGATTGATCGCCGGCAAAGAAGAGGAGATCGGGATCGTGGTGATTGACATTGCGTATGTAATTGGCTCTATCGCCTCTATCTTTATTGCTATTACATGAAAAAGCGGCGAGTACAATTTCTTCTTTTTCCTTAGGGTCTTTGCGAATTAAGCCCTCGAAACTTGCCGTTTTCCCATGTAGAAGACGATAGGGCGTATCTTGGCTACTATCCCAATTCTCCACCCGGAAGAGCGCTGACCAGCCTAGGTCATTGACTTCTTGTTTCTGAATTTCTTCCCATGCCTCTCCCTTCTTTACTTCTAGTCTTACGGTTCGCGTTTCGTCAGGATAAAGTGGAAAAAGCTGTGCACTTAGTTTTAGCACGCCCTCAGAAACTGTGTAGATACCAAAGGCGACCACCTGATCACGCTCTACCTTCATATTAATGATCCGGCTATTTCCTCGGTTCCACCAATCGTTGGTGGCCAAAGTGTCTAGATTTTCGAAAGGAGCAAGGACAGGAGGTTCTTTTTCAGTCTGTTCAGCAGGAGTGTTATTGCAGGCTACGCCGGCCAATAAGAGCAGGAAGACATAGATCTTTTTCATAGAAGAGGTGGCTTGATAAAAGTTGGTTGATCGTAATGGATATAAGCTATAGCAATTCGGCTATAAGCTCAAGAGTGAAGGTACTAAAAAATCTTTCTTTTGTGGGCTAGACCGGATAAGGCCCATCCTCAAAGCTTTGGTCATGATAACCCTTGATACCAATGCTTTGTGCCAAAGGACTGCGATAATCTTCTCCCTTGGCCAAGGAGGCTAAAATGTGGTCAAAATCGTATTGCGGCTGCCAGCCTAGTGCTGTTCGAGCCTTATCGTTGACGTAGACTCGATTGATGCCTGGAAACATTTGCCATCCATTTTCACCATATAATTTTGGGTACGATGGAAACTTGGTGGCTAGGATAGCAGGTGCATCCGTACGAAGCTTGGGTAAATCGGCCTGTGTAAAGGGCGTTGTAGCCGTAATAATGTAGCGGTCAAATCCGATCTCTGGGGCTTTTTCTACGGCTAGGAGATGAGCCTCCACTATGTCCGCTATATCCCCCCGCCGGTACAGAAATTCATTGGCTTTAATATTGGCATCAACATACTTGCCACGCATACTTGGGTCATCATCCAGTTCCAAAAAGAAGCGTGAAGTGCGGAGCACTAGGCAGGGGAGTCCATGATTACGAAAGAACAGTTTACAGAGATCTTCAGCAGCCGTTTTAGTCACGCCGTATATGTTTTTCGGAACGGGCGTGAGTTCTTCGGTAACCCATACGGCGGGATCGCCGGGGCCAGGTGCCATAGCATCACCAAAGGTGCTCGTGGTGGAGGTGAAGATGAAAGATTGAACTTTGGAGAGGGCAGCCTCTTCTAGTAGATTGAGGGTGCCCGTGGTATTGGCATCTATGAAGTCTTGTCGAGTATGGGTTTTAATATGAGGTTTGTGCAAAGTGGCGGCGTGTAAGACTACGGTGATTCCTTGCATGCAAGCTTTGACAAATTCGCGATCGGCGATGGAACCGATCCGATCCGTAAAGGGAGAGGGCAGTATGTCAATGCCGAGTACTTGCTGATTTTGCTGGCGCAAAGTGCGGACCAGGGCCTCTCCAAGGTGGCCACTGCTTCCAGTAACGAGATATTTCATTCAGGTACTTGATTGGATGATGAATTAATAGCAATTAGGCAACAATATCAGTTAATTTTGAGTTCCACTTTTGCATTTAGGAGTATCATTGCTTTTGCGATAGCCTCTAACTATATTTGGAGCAAAGATACTTTCCCTTACCAAAACGTACCCATCTGTATGACCAAACGAAAAGACTTTACCCTAATCGGAGCTGGAATCATGAGTGCCACTCTTGGGGTGTTATTGAAGGAATTGATGCCGGATGCCAAGATTAGTATCTATGAACGACTAGATCAAGTAGGCGCTGAGAGTTCGGATGCCTGGAATAATGCCGGAACGGGCCACTCCGCTTTTTGTGAATTGAACTATACGCCTGAGCGGAAGAGTGGGGTAGTGGATATCTCGAAAGCATTGAAGATTAGTCAGGCTTTTGAAGAGTCTAAGCAGTTGTGGGCCTATCTCAAGGAAAACGGGAAGGTGCGAACGGGTAGCCCCTTTATCAATGATATTGATCACATGAGCTTCGTGTGGGGGAAAAAGAACATTCAATTTCTACAGAAGCGGCATACTGCCCTGAGCATTTATGGAATGTTTGAGGACATGGAGTACTCAGAAGATTTCGGGGAGATTTCAGAATGGCTGCCGCTAATGATGGACGGCCGGAATCGCGGAGAGGAAATCGCGGTAACGCGCATGGCCATTGGAACCGATGTGAACTTCGGGGCCATCACAAGAGGAATGATTGAATACCTGCAGACTTGCGATGGGGTAGAGGTGCACTTGGGACATCATGTAGAAGACTTGAAACAAGAAAAGGATGGTCGCTGGTGCATCGAGGTAGAGGAATTAGCAACGAAAGAAGAGAAAGAAATCTACAGCGATTTTGTGTTTATCGGCGCAGGCGGCGGTGCTTTACCGCTACTGGAAAAATCTGATGTCCCAGAAGCGAGGGGTTACGGAGGATTTCCGGTGAGTGGGCAATTTCTATACTGTAACAACCCAGAGGTGGTGAGCCGTCACGAAGCCAAAGTGTATGGAAAAGCGGCGAAGGGATCACCGCCTATGTCTGTCCCGCATTTGGACACTAGGATGTTGGATGGAGAACGTTCCCTATTATTTGGTCCCTACGCAGGCTTCTCTACCAAATTCCTCAAAAACGGCTCTTATCTCGATCTACCGTTATCCATCGAAGTGCACAATGTATGGCCCATGTTGGCCGCAGGAATCCAAAACATAGGTCTTACCAAATATCTAATCAAGCAGGTTTTTCAATCCCCAGAAGAACGTTTCGCCTTCCTACAAAAATTCTATCCTGAAGCGAAAATGGAAGACTGGGAGTTGATCACCGCGGGCCAGCGGGTACAAATCATCAAGAAGGACAAGGAAGACGGAGGTGTCTTGAAATTTGGAACGGAGATCGTATCCAGCGAAGACAAGAGCCTTGTTGCCTTATTGGGCGCCTCGCCGGGAGCTTCCACCGCCGTGACCATCATGCTAGATCTACTCAAGACTTGTTTCCCGGATGACGTGAAGAGCGATAACTGGCAAACTACATTAACTAATCTTATCCCTTCGTACGGCCAGTCCCTGATCGCCGATCCCATCTTGTGTAAGCGGACTCGGGATTATACGACTAAGGTGTTGAAGTTGGAGGAGTGATCTGTGATTGGAAGCTTTAGATTGATTGGCTAAACCGAAAAGAACATTGATGAGTCAAGGAATAATTACTGCTGTCCTATTTCTATTCATTGGTTTGTGCAATCTAAGTGCCCAAAGTACAGATCAGATTACAATAGGGAGCAAGCACTTCATCCAATCTGAAATATTATCGGAAGAACGGGAGTATTGGGTTAGTCTCCCTTATTCATACGATCGAAAGGACCTTTCGTACAAGAAGTATCCTATTATCATTCTACTTGATGGCAATGTGCATTTCCACTCGGTTTCAGGGATGGTGAATTTTATGAGTAGCGGTAATACGGACAAGCGAGATATTCCGGAAATGATTGTGGTTGCCTTATTGAATGTGAACCGTGAAAGGGATTTTACACCTGATAAAATCATAACTAGACGGGTGAATCAAACTGGTGGTGGAGATCAATTCTTAGCATTTCTGGAAACTGAATTGATACCTAAAATAGAAAAGGAATACAGAACGACCCCTTACCGCATGCTGATCGGCCATTCTCTCGGCGGGTTGTTTGCGGTACACGCCTACATGAAGGAGCAGTCTGCCTTTAGCTCATTTATTTCGATTGACCCTAGTTTCGGGACTTGGGATAATGAAGTCATGGATAAAAAAGTCAATGCAATAGAGCAGAAAAGTTTTAATCGCCCCTTGTTTCTAGCCACGGCCAACTGGGGGAAGAGAAATTTAAGAAACAGAGATCGACACATCCGATATTTTGAATCCATCAATCGAAAGTGTGTAGGTGATTTAATCGCTGAACAGAAGTACTATCAGGAAAAGAATCATAGCTCCGTGCCGCTGCCCGCCATATACGACGGCCTTTCTTTCATTTTTGAAGGATATAACTATTCTTATCGCACGGCTACGGATCGCGAACACCTAGTTAAGCATTTTGAACAGTTCTCGAATCGATTATCCTATGCTTTTCCCCCACCTGAAGAACTCGTTAATAGAATTGGCTATAGATTTCTGAGGAGTAATAGCCCCGAAGAGCAGAATAAGGCTTTATCTTTTTTTGAGTTGAATGCCGAAAACTATCCTGCATCTTTCAATGTGTTTGATAGCCTGGGAGAGGCTCAATACAAACTGGGACAGAAGGAAGAGGCGATCCAGAGTTTCAAGAAATCCTTGGAACTAAATGCGGAAAACGCTAATGCCAGGAAGATGCTGAAACAGCTTATCAAGGAATAGTCTGGTTGACCTCAAGAAATCTAGGAGGAGATCTATACCAATCCATTCCTTTTAATGAAGTTACTTCAATTCCTGCAGTTGGTACCCGAGAAGTTCCCTACTTTTTTGATGTTAAAGGCATGATTGCCTTGCAGGTGCTGAAGGCTTAAGTAGTGCGACAATAGATATTCCTAATTTTCAGCTGCGTCT
>CAJXPD010000356.1 GCA_913057785.1 uncultured Lewinella sp.
CTAGTTATGATTGCTATCCAAATGTTGCTGGATGGCGTTACCCAATATTTCATGCATGCCACTGGAGCCCTTTAAATGGCAAAGCAAAAACTTGGACTGAAAAGACCTATCCGCTACCAGCACGAACTATCCTCGTGCTGGCAACTTAGTTATAGCTAGTTTAAGTACTCGTTGATGGCTTAATTTTCCCTTGGAGGAAGACTACTGCTGTGTATGATTCCTCCCCCTACTACATCATCCCCTTCGTAGAACACGGCTGACTGTCCAGGAGCCACGCCTCGAACGTTAGCGAAAAACTCTACACTGATCTTATCGTCATGATTCATCAATCGACTCATCGTACCATTATCACGATAGCGAATCTTGGTTAGTACTTCGGTACCGTCCGGAATGTGCTCATACTTCATTGGATTCACTTTGTAGACCATCATGCCGTTGCGAATCAGCTCATCCATTGTACCCAAAACTACCGTATTGCTATCCGGTCTGATTTCTGTTACATACATGGGCTCACCCAAGGCAATACCAAGGCCTTTGCGTTGACCGATGGTATAAAAGGGATACCCCTGGTGAACACCTAATTTCTGCCCCTTGGTATCGATAAAATCTCCACCATTCACTCGTTCCTCTAAACCATCCACTCTTCTCTTGAGAAAACCTCGGTAGTCATTATCAGGCACGAAGCAGATTTCATAGCTTTCTGCCTTCTTGGACAATTCCTCATAACCGAAATCCTTCGCCATTTGTCTGACCTCGGGTTTGGTGTAATTTCCTAAAGGAAAACGACTCCTATTCAAGCAATCCTGGTTAAGACCCCAAAGCACATAACTTTGATCTTTATTTCGATCGACCGCCTTTGAAATGTACTTGCGTCCCTCATGCTCCAAGATACGGCCATAGTGTCCCGTTGCGATAAATTCGCAGTCCAGGGCATCTGCTCGCTTGAGCAAGGAATTCCACTTGATGGGCGTATTACACAGGACGCAGGGATTAGGGGTTCGGCCGGCCATATATTCATCGACGAAGTTATCGATCACATAATCTCCGAATTCCTCGCGGATATCTATGATAAAATGGTGGAAACCCATAGTTACCGCCACCTCTCGTGCATCATTGATTGAATCTAGACTGCAACACCCTGTTTCTTTTTTGGATCCACCTGAATTGGCATAATCCCAAGTCTTCATCGTGATCCCAACAACTTCATAGCCTTCCTCGTGCAGCATCATGGCTGTCACCGTGCTATCTATTCCTCCACTCATGGCTACTAGGACTCTTCCGTGCTTACTCATCTTATTTAAAATAAATGATTCTCATACCCTTTATTGGATCAGAGAAAAATGCAAATTCGATTTTGACTGACAAAAATACAAAATTAGGCATCCAAAGGTTCAGTCCGTAGATAAAAAGTTATTGAAGAGTATGTGATAAAGTTGTGATGAATTCTATGTCAGAAGCGGTAATTTTGCAGCATAAAATTCAGTGATATCACATGACTACTCTTTTTCAATTATTTGCTATCGGCTGGTTAGCCAGTTTTCTGGGCACCTTGCCCTTTGGACCGATCAACCTTTCCGTGGTCAGTCGGACCGTCAAAGACAGTCTCAGAGCAGGCCTTTGGTTTGCTCTTGCGGCAGCTTTGGTCGAAATTGCACAATCTTTTATTGCACTACACTGCAGTGCCTTAATCAATCAATATTTGGATACACCCTGGATAAAGTGGGCCACTGCTGGTCTTTTCATATTGCTGGGGTTGGTCTTCATGTTAAGAAGGGAAAAGATCCAAGAGGAAGAGGATATGGGCAAACGCAAAGACAATAATTTTTTGGCGGGGATCATTATATCTGTAATAAACTTTCAGGCCATACCGTTTTGGATTTTCATCCTGACCTATTTAGATATGAGCCATCATGTCCGGATTGACACCTCTCTATCGCTAGGAGGAATTGCCCTCTTCCTTTTCGGTGTATCAACTGGAAAGTTCGCTGCACTAACCCTATTTGGATTGGCTAGTCAAAGCGTGAAGAATCGAGTTAGTCAGTTAAAGTTTTGGATGAATAAGGTGATTGGATTCATTCTTCTCTTAATTGGAATTTTCCAATTTTTTAATGCTTAAATTTCAATACGGGACTCTATTCCAATTCATGGCTATCCTATTTCCAAAGTGGAAAAGTTAGTTAACAAACAGTATATTGCATGCATATTGCAGATATCCTGAATTTAAACCACTGATTATGAAAAACTTTCTGAGTTTTGTACTCACCCCCTTTTACTTTTAGTCAGTTTAAACTACTCACAAGCGCAAGACGAAGAATTTGGATTGGCATCTTATTATTCAGATGAATTCCACGGCAGGAAAACAGCTTACGGCGACACCTACAACAAAGACAAACTCACCACGGCGCACAAAAAACACCCCTATGGAACGATACTAAAGGTCACTCGCCTTGACAACAGCAAGTCTGTAACCGTCAAAGTGATTGACAAAGGCCCCTTCATCAGAGGCCGAGTAGTAGATCTCAGTCGCAAAGCTGCCGAACGTATTGGCTTGATTGATGTTGGCGTAGCTGAAGTAAAAGTTGAAGTTGTCAGCAAGATGGCAACCGAAAGGCCAAGTGCAGATATTGCCAAGGCAAAACCCAAAACCACGGTCCCTAAAGATCGACCGGTGGCCTTCTCCGAAGAAAGTAGTACTCCTTCTAGAAGTAGTAGCTCTCGATCTTCTACATCTAGTCGCGAAACTACCAAATCAACCACTACACCTAAGTCGACCACCAAAGCTAGAAGTACCGCCAGCACGACTCGTCCAAAATCAAGCTCTTCTTCCAGCCGCAGCAGCTCCAAGGACGTACTAACCTCGAAAGGGAGCAGTAGTTCTGCTAAGGCTCGTTTGGTAATGCAGGATTATACCAAATATGGATTGTATAAGATCGTCTTGGAAAAGCCTAATAAAAAAGGCTTTGGCGTGCAAGTGGCTTCCCTAAGCAATTACGAAAACGTATTGCGGCAGGTAGCTGATCTACAATCCAAATGGTTTGACAACATCCTGTTAAGCGTAGAAAAAGGACAAGCGAAGCCTATATACAAGATCATTCTTGGACCTTTCGATAGCGAAAAACAAGCGCTTAGCTACAAGAAGGATCTGTCTAGAAAACACAAGGTGAAAGGCTTCGTGGTTAGCCTTGACGATATTCAGTACTAATTGCTGGACTTAGCATCCGCTAAATAGAGTACGATATAATAGACAATGGATCAGATGTGACATCTGATCCATTGTTCGTTTTACACGCTCTCTTCCACAACTATAACTTTCTCTACTCGTCAATTTGAAGGCAAGCCCTAGGTGCTTACTTCACCTTTATCACCCCATCAATTCCTTTGAAGTTAACCTCTCTGACACTTTTATGCACCACTTCGATCAAGGTCGGCGCATCTGTAAACCGGAAGGGAGAGGCCTGACCGCTATCTCCTTTGCCTGTAAAGCATACTTCGTAAATGGCCGTTCCATCGTCTTTCGTAACTCCTTTGAGAGAATTATCAATCCAGACGAAGGTCAATTCTCCCTCTGCGCTGCGATGTGCGCCATAGTTGGCCGCCCCCAAGTAGGGTAAATTAAATCCTCGAACCTCCTGGAATTGCAACACATTCTTGTCCCATTTCATAGTGAACTGCATAGATACTAGGTCTACGAATCCAACACAGGTAACACTGACACAACCGACTTGCCCTTTGGGTAATGCGGGTGAAGAAGCTGCCAACGTTAAGGTTGCATTTAGCTTCTGTTGGGCCTGGGAAGTGTTCGCTGGAGCGGGTGGTGGTGTTGCATTGGCAGGGGTGTTGGTGGAAACGGCAGCTGTGGTATCTTCACCATCTTGTGCAGTCCCCTTAGAATCGCTGTTGCATGCAAAGAAAAGTACTAATGAAAAAAGTAAAATGAAATTTTTCATGGGAATTCTTAGTTTATAAGGTTACCGTCGGCATACCTATCCAATATGCCTACGTTTCTCTTGTTCCATTTGCCCTTTAACCTATTCAAAAACAAGCACACTTGGCATCATAGGTCAGGCAATTGAGAACCATGTGTTCTGAGCCACAAAGGTAGCGAATTGCCAAGTATCCAAAAATTAGAATCGCCACAAATTAGCAGCCAATTGGCTTCCATAAGATCTTACCACTTTCCCTCTTTCCAAGATTCAAGGTAGATTTTACGCAAGAAAATCGCGATGGGTAATATACCATTAGCCTTCGCAAGACGTTCATACAGCGTGGCTATCTTGAGAAATTGTTGCGATTGTTATACCTTAGAGGCTACAACCTAGAGGAATATAGCGTCAACCATTAACACTTCAACACCAAACCAACTAGCTGGATGTACCAATTTTTGAATAAAGAAATACCTATGAAACCAATTACACTACTCTTCGTTCTTGTCCTGTTAGGGAGTTGCGTAAGCAAAAAAAGCTATGACGAGCTACAGGAGACCGTAAACTATTACAAAGAACAAGCTACCGTAACGGATTCACTCAATAACGCTACGCGAAACGCTGAATTGGAAAAACAAGAGATTGAGGTAGACCTAAAGGCTGCCATGATGGAAATCGAACAACTGACAGCTACCAATAAAAGTCTTTATGGTAGTTATCAGGAAATGTTGAACAAGTATAATAGCTTGATCAATCAAAATCGAGAAGTCCTATCTGCAACTTCTTACGAAAACTTGAACCTTCAGGAAGCAGTTGCGCAGAAGCAAGATCAATTGGATCAAAAGGAGCGTGCCCTTTTGCAAATGGAATATGATCTGCAACAAGAGCGCGATCGCTTGCGCACCGCTGAGTACAATTATACGGCTGCTCAAGGAAACTTGAACGCTAAAGACCAACGGATTCGAGAATTGGAAGCTAGCCTCCAGGCTAACGAACGGACCATGAATCAACTGCGCAACAGCATGAATGAAGTCCTTAGAGGATTCTCCAGCGAGGAACTTTCTGCCGTAGAAAGAAACGGTAAGATGTATTTGTCTTTAAGCCAAAATCTTCTTTTTTCCAGTGGCAGTAATGAAATTGATTGGAAAGGTCGTCAAGCTTTAATGAAGGTAGCACAAGCCCTAAAAAGTAATCCTGAGATTGACATTACGGTGGAAGGGCATACCGATTCTGATGGTACGGCTTCGAAGAACTGGGACCTCAGTGTGATGCGTGCCACTACTGTGGTAAAATTGCTAGCTTCTTACGGGGTACCTTCTGAACGATTGACCGCTTCCGGAAGAGGATTTTATGCTCCAGTAGCATCCAATGATACGCGAGCAGGTAAAGGGTTGAATCGCCGTACTGAAATTATACTTTCGCCACAGTTGGATCAGCTATACAATCTCATAAGACAATAAGCCAAATCGCCAGAATGAAAGAATATTTATGGACCTCTCGAAGGTGGTACTGCCTTGGGGTGATATCGGTCATTGCACTCAGTAGCTGTACCAGTCTGCGAAGCGGAGTGAACCTTGACAAGGCAGATAAGGTGTTGGAAATGAGTAAAGGCCCCTGCTTTGGTTCATGCCCAATTTTCACCATCACCATTTATGATAATGGTTGGGCTGCCTACAATGGGAAACTTTACACAGACAAATTGGGCCTGCACGTGAAGAAGGTCGGGCGTTCCAGATTAGAGGAAATCAAAAGAGAATTAAGACTAGCTAATCTTTGGCAATACCAGAACATCTACCGCAGTAGCCTCCCTGATCTACAATCTGTGACGATCAATTATTATGAGAACGGTCGCACTAAATCTATCACAGGAAAAGAAGGTCGGCCCGTATCGGTCCAAAAGATAGAAGCCTTCCTGGATAAGATGGCCAAGACTACTGGCTGGATCGAGAAAGAAAAACCCGATTACAACCTACCAGCAGGGGCCGTTCCTAATGAATTAATCGTTAAGCTTAAGGGAAATGTCAATGCAGAGGCGTTTGTGCTGAAATACATGAAACAAAACATGCAAATTGTAAAACGCCTTTCGCCAACAGGCGACTATTGGCTGTTTTCTTTTGATGAAAAAAAGATTCGTCCAGATGAAATGCTGAGCTTTGTGAGAAGAGACCGCGAAGTCTTAAGTGTAGAATTTAATAAGACTGTAGAAATGCGCGATAGATAGAACGTGTATTTCCCTTTCACCAGAACTAGAAAGTTATCATCTATAAATAGAAAAGAGTACTCATGAGAAATTTGTTCATACTTGTTTTAGCCGGCTTGTGTTTTGCTGCTTGCAATAAGGAGGTAGACTTACTACCAGAAGATCAGTTAAAAGCCGATATTGAGAAGATTGAAAACTATCTTCAGGATAATAATCTCCTCTCTAAAGCACAAGAACACCCATCAGGAATTTACTACTACATTGACTCTGTAGGACCAGGTGCAAATCCCTTAATTTCTGACGAAGTTAGCGTAAGATATAAAGGCTATCTACTGAACGGAACCGTCTTTGATCAAACTCAAGGCAATGATAGCATCAGCTTTAAATTGCAAAACCTTATTGAAGGTTGGAGAATAGCCATTCCTTTGTTGAAAGAAGGAGGGCATGGAACTTTCCTTTTGCCATCTTATCTAGGTTATGGTAATTTCCCTCCACCAAGATCCGTCATCGGGCGAAATGAGGTTCTAATATTCGATATTGAATTGGTCGATATCAAATAGTTTAGGTTCGCCACTGAAACCAGAAAAGGGGGTAGATCAGAATTGATCTACCCCCTTTTGTTTTGCTAAATGAAAGCTCTTCCTTAGGCCTGCGCCGTAGGTGTATTAAAGCTCATCGGTGGCAAAGGAGATTGATCGGGTTCACCGATCTTTCCATGCTGTTTTTCGTACTTACGAATATTATCTGCCAAAGCCCCAAGTAGACGCTTGGCATGTTGCGGAGTAAGTATAACTCTAGATTTCACCTTGGCCTTAGGCACATTGGGAACAATGCGTACAAAGTCAATGATGAACTCAGAGTTCGAATGTCCAATGATCGCCAAATTAGAATAGGTTCCTTCAGCGATTTCTTCCGGCAACTCAATATTGAGCTGATTAGGTCCTTTCTTCTTTTCCTCTGCCATAAGTTATTTCTTTTTCTTTGCCCTGGTTTTCTTTTCAAATGCACCTGGAATTTCTTCCTCAATAAACGCCTTTACCTGCTCCAAAGTAAATTCTTTGGCTTTTTCTGCAGTGACTTTTTCGCCGTCTATCTTTGGAATCTTTACAGACTTTTTGCCGAAACGAATGAAAGGTCCCCATCTTCCATTTTCCACTGCAATCTTCTCAGATTCCCACTGGTGTATGTAGCGATTAGCTTCCTTCTCCACTTTCGCTTCAATCAGTTCATAGCATTGATCTAGGCTTATCAATTCGGGATCAATACGTCGTGGAATATTTACATACAGATTGTTCCACTTCAAGAAAGGTCCAAATCTACCTTTACCTTTCGTGATGGGTAATCCCTTATAAGTACCGATCGGAGCATCTGCTTTTTCCTTTTCTTTGATCAACTCCATCGCTCTTTCGAAGTTAACCTGAAATGGGTCTTCTCCTTTAGGTATAGAGACGTATGTTGATCCTACCCGCACATAAGGGCCATATCGACCCGCTCCAACTGAAACATCCTCTTCCTTGTAGGTTCCCAATACCTTTGGTAAAGTGAACAACTTCAACGCCTCCTCAAAGGTCAAAGAATCCAGCAACTGCCCTGGTTGCAGGTTGGCGTATTTGGGTTTCTCGTCTTCTCCAATCTCCTCTGGTTTCCCCATCTGTACCACCGGACCATTTCGAGACATTCTCACCAAGACGGTCAATCCCGTCTCTGGATCACTACCCAGTACACGTTCTCTAGTTGGTCTCTCCGCATTCTCCAACGTTTCTTCCACATTTGCGTGAAAAGGTTGGTAAAACTCTTTCAACATCGAAGCCCAATCGCGTTTCCCATTGGCAATTTCATCGAAATCCTTCTCAATCCCAGCTGTAAAGCTGTAATCCATAATATCATCGAAATACTGATCGAGGAATTCCGCAACGGTAATGCCCATCTCGGTTGGCATCAAACGGTTCTTAATGGCTCCCGCTTTTTCCGTTTTCTTTAACTGCTTGATTTCTCCTGCTTGGAGTTCAAGCAATACATAATCCTTATCCTCCCCTTCTCGATTACCTTTGATGATATACCCCCTTTTCTCCTCCATGATTTTGGAGATGGTCGGGGCATAGGTACTTGGACGTCCAATACCTAGCTCTTCCAGCTTACTCACCAAACTAGCTTCAGTGAATCTGGCAGGGGCTCTGGTATAGCGTTCTAATGCTGTCAATTTATCCAGGTTCAACTCCTGTCCGACTTTCATTGGTGGCAACATACCTTCCACTGCATCATCTTCCTCATCTTCATCCTTGGATTCCAGATATACTTTCAAGAAGCCATCAAACTTAAGCACCTCTCCCACTGCATTTAGCTGTGCATCCGGAATGGTCGAAACACCAATACGAACTGTCGTCTTCTCTAGAATAGCTTCCGCCATTTGCGAAGCCACGGTACGTTTCCATATCAGTTCGTATAAGCGCTGCTCATCGCGGTCCGGAGAAACTTGCTGACGCTCTACATAAGTAGGTCGTATCGCTTCGTGAGCCTCTTGCGCATTAGCCGACTTACTCTTGTACTTGCGAGTCTTCACGTAGTTTGAACCGTAGTTCTTCTCAATCTCGTTGGCGATCGCGGTGACTGCCGTTTCACTTAAATTGGTAGAATCCGTACGCATATAGGTAATCAAACCGGCTTCGTACAAGGTCTGAGCCACCCGCATGGTACGATTAACAGAAAATCCTAATTTCCGACTGGCCTCTTGTTGTAAGGTTGAAGTCGTAAAAGGAGCCGTTGGTTTCCGCTTAAGCGGTTTTACATCAATCGCCTTAATGGGGAATTGCGCGCCTACGCATTTTTCCAAAAAAGCCATCGCGTCTGCTTCTGAATCGTAACGCTGCGAGGAATCGGCCTTCAGGTTCACCCATTTCCCTTGTTCGTTACGAACCTTGAAGATGGCAGAGAGCTTAAAGTAAGCTTTGGAATCAAAGGCTTGAATAGCACGCTCTCGTTCTACTACCAGCTTTACCGCCACAGATTGAACGCGGCCCGCGGACAAGTTGCCTTTCACTTTCTTCCAAAGGATGCCAGAAAGTTCGTAACCTACTAGTCGATCCAGCACACGTCTAGCTTGCTGTGCATTGACTAGATTTAGGTCTACCTGTCTAGGCTTTTGAATGGCATTTTGTATAGCAGGTTTCGTGATTTCACGAAAGACGATCCTTTTCGTTTCATGTTCGTCGAGCCCAAGTATCTGGCAAAGGTGCCAAGAAATAGCTTCTCCTTCACGGTCCTCATCCGTTGCTAACCAAACTTCATCCACCTTTTTGACCCAGCCCTTCAATTCCTTTACGACCTTTCTTTTTTCGGGTGTGACAACGTATTTCGGTTTGAACCCATTGTCCACATCTACGGCGCTGTCCCCTTTCTCCAAATCACGAACGTGCCCAAAGCTAGACTTAACCGTGAAATCCTTACCCAGGTATTTCTCGATTGTTTTGGCTTTGGCCGGTGATTCCACTATTAATAGGTTCTTTGGCATAGTTTAGGGAGTTTTTTTACTTTCAACAATTTCACATTTAATAATCTATAACCCACGATTGTTAATGCGTTCTCAAAAATGCAAATGTAAAAATTTTAGAATTGTTACATGCTTTGCGACTAAGTTTTAAGCTGCCGGACTATCTTTGCGCCAAAAATAACGCCATGTTGACCAGGATCTCGCCGATTGATGGGCGCTACGCCAGCAAAACACAAGAACTTAGCAACTTTTTCTCTGAATACGCTCTGATCAAGTACCGGGTCTGGGTTGAACTTCAGTACTTTGTCGCTTTGGTGCAGCTTCCGTTGCCTCAACTCAAAGACTTTCCCGAAGAAAAGCTAGCAGACCTAGAACGATTAGCCAATCAATTTGATGTGGCAGAGGCGGAAAAGATCAAGCAAATTGAGCGCACTACCAATCACGATGTTAAAGCTGTAGAATACTATATCAAAGATAAGTTGGACCAGTTAGCCCTTTCCGAATTCAAAGAATTCGTCCACTTCGGTCTTACTTCTCAAGATATCAATAATACCTCCTTCCCATTGATGTTGAAACATGCCCTGCAGGAGGTATACATACCACATTTGGACAACATCCTGGCCGGATTGGAAGCCTTGGCAATCAGCTGGGAAGATGTCCCCATGCTTGCCAGAACTCACGGTCAGCCAGCCTCTCCTACCCGCTTAGGCAAGGAGATCGATGTTTTTGTAGAACGCTTGAAAGTCCAACTAGTTCAACTGAAGGCCGTATCGATCAAAGGAAAATTTGGCGGAGCCACTGGCGGAATGAATGCCCATTATGTCACCTATCCCGAGATTGATTGGCATCAATTTGCCCAAAAATTCCTACAAGACTACCTGCAGTTGGAGCGATCCTACCCGACCACTCAAATTGAACATTACGACAATCTAGGTGCATTGTTTCATGCGATGCAGCGGATCCACACGATCTTGGTCGACCTTTGTCGAGATATTTGGACCTACATTTCCATGGATTATTTTAAACAAAAAGTGGTCGCAGGTGAAGTAGGTTCTTCAGCCATGCCTCATAAGGTCAACCCCATTGATTTCGAGAACGCAGAGGGTAACCTCGGTATTGCTAACGCTATCTTGGGACATCTTGCTGAGAAGCTCCCC